>JAQTRA010000163.1 GCA_028712045.1 Candidatus Omnitrophota bacterium
GCTGGCTGCCTCCCGAGGAAACGTCCCGATATATCTGAACCTTGATACCCCCTCAAAATCCCGCGTGCAATTGGTGGTAGGAGAGGGTTTCTACGTCACCCCATCTGAAAAATTAATTGCGGATATAGAGGATCTACTAGGGGAAGAGCGCCTGTCGCTAACGCTGTAAAAAATAGGACAGTATTTTTAATAAGTTGACTTCTTTATTGACAGCAGTATAATAATTTAGGTATACATGTACGGTATAATTCAGAAAAAGGAGGAGGCATGATTAAAAAGGAGAGCATAGTTCTCGGGATAAGCGTAGTGATTGTAGCTATCGCCGCTGGAATTGCCTTTCAAGGCCTAAATTCCGCAAATCAGGTGAAAAAACAAGCCACTGAATTAAATGCTGTAATTAAGGATAAAGATGCGCAAATAGCAAAACTTACCGAAGAAATAAAAGGCGCACAGGATGAGTTGATTAGTATTAAGGCAGAACTTGAAAGCACCAAAAAAGCGCTGGCTGATATTGCTACCAAAGCCAATGCAGTAGTTCAACCACCAGCAGCTCCAGTTCAACCACCAGCAGCTGAGCAACCGGCTGTTGAAGCGCCGCAAGCCGCGGCACAATAAAAGTTAAATTATATCAGAAAATAGGGAGTGTAGGATATACGCTCCCTATTTTTTTATTTCTATATAGATAAGTCATAAGGAAGTGGAAAAAAGTCATTGATTTGAAAACTGCTAAGGGTATAATTAAACAAAAAGGAGGAAATATGATGCAAATTAAGAAGTTGGGATTATTTTGTCTTATTATTTCTCTTTGCCTGACAAGCAAGGCTTTCGCGGAAAAAACCAGGCCGTTACAGATTTCAATATGGAATCCTATCCAGTTAATTAATGCCCAAAATTCAGTCGGTGGGTTAAGATTTAATCTAATTTATACTGATAACCTGGATACATCGGGGATTACGCTATCCATGGGTTGGGCTAAAACAAGCAGGCAAATGAACGGTATTACTTTAGGCCCGGTAAACTGGACTGATGGCCCGTCTTACGGGCTTAAAGCCGGTATCTTTAATTACGCAGGAGCCCGCTGTGTAGGATTAGATATAGGAGCGGTAAACATCGCCAAAGGCAATGCGACCGGCCTGCAACTGGGGGTTACAAACTGGAACTTTGGTTACTTTCACGGGGTTCAAATCGGCGCAGTCAATTATACAACAGAGAATTTTGTCGGTTTAGGCCTGGGAGCTGTAAATATTACTAGAGGTGATTTTTCAGGGTTTGAGAGCGGAATAGTAAATTATGTCGGCGGCAGCGCCTCGGGTTTTCAACTGGGAATATTCAATTACGCCAAGAATTTGAGCGGCCTCCAGATAGGTTTTGCTAACGGCACTGATTCTCTTATTAAGGGCCTGCAAATGGGCGTAAGCAACTACAACGGAAATGAAGACCCAATGCTCTGGATGGTCATCGCAAATTGGTCCTTTTAAGGATCTAGGTCAATTTTACCCTTGACATCGTAAGTTTTTGCTGTTATTATACTTAGAAAATAAGCCTGCCTATAATGAGCAGGCAGGGAGGATAAAATGACCAAAAAAGATATAATTTTAAAAGTTGCTGATGAAACCGGCCTAAAACAGATAGATGTTAAGCTTGTGGTCCAGAAAACCTTTGACTGTATTATTGAAGCATTAGTCAGGGGAGAAAAGATAGAACTGCGTAATTTCGGGGTTTTTAAGATCAAGCAGAGAAAAAGCCGCACAGGTAGAAATCCGCGCACCAATCAGATCATCCCTGTCCCGCCGAGGAAAGTAGTTGTCTTTAAATCCGGCTTAGAGATGAAACAAAGAGTAAAATAACCTAACCCTAAGAATAAAAATCTATGTTTAAGCGTGTCTCTGGTACAAAAGATATCCTGCCAGATGAGATAGGTATATGGCAGCATTTAGAAGAAATCAGCCGCAATACATTCTCTTTGTATAATTTCAAAGAGATCCGCACTCCCTTGATTGAAGAAGCGGCATTATTCAACCGTTCCCTCGGCGAATCCGCTGAAATTGTCCAGAAACAAATGTTCCTTATAAATAATAAAGACGAGGCCTACGCGCTTAGGCCTGAAGGCACAGCCTCTATTGTGCGCGCTTATATTGAAAATAACCTGGAAAAAATAACGGGTTTGGCGAAATTCTACTATATCGGCCCGATGTTTCGGCTTGAACGTCCGCAAAAGGGGAGATTAAGGCAATTTCATCATATAGGATGCGAAGTTATCGGTTCCAATGACCCGGCGCTGGATGTTGAGGTAATAACTTTAGCGGATAATCTGCTGCGTAATTTCTCAATAGAAGGTTACAAAATCAAACTCAACAGCCTTGGCTGCGTAAATGATAAGAATAAACTAGTCGAAACCTTGCGCAGGAAACTTAAAAGCAAGGCGCAAGCACTTTGCCCTGAGTGTAAAAACCGGCTCGTAACCAACCCTTTAAGGATTTTAGATTGTAAAAATGAGGCGTGTAAAGAAATCACAAAAGGATTAAATATCGCCGATGAATACCTTTGCGACGATTGTAAATCCCACTTTAAAAAAGTTACC
>JAQTRA010000164.1 GCA_028712045.1 Candidatus Omnitrophota bacterium
CTTGACAAAACAGGTTTAGGATGATATAAATAAACAACGTTATTTTGAGGGGACATTGCGCGTAAAAGAATCAAATAACCTCTTTAGTTTAAGTAGTTCTAATTATACAATAACAAAGCAAGAGGTTAAGCAGCAGTAGCGCAAAAGTCAATCTTACCTTAGAAAGGGGGATTTTAAGCATGAACAGAAAAGGTTTTACGCTCGTTGAAATCATGATCGTCGTAGCTATCATCGCCCTGTTAGCGGCTATCGCCATACCGAACTTATTGAGCGCTAGAATGACCGCTAATACCGCTGCAGCCAAAGCGAACATCCGTAGTTTATCCACAGCTTGCGAAACATACTCAACCGCTAACAATGGTTCATACCCGGATACAGTAGCCAGGCTAACCACTTTTATCGGCGCGGCAGCTTCTTATTGCGCGGATGTATCAGGTGGAATTTCAGCAGTCCAGGGTTATCAGTATCGTTGTACTCTGGCCACAGGCGGTTATACTTTAGTTGCTAATCCTGTAACCGTAGGTACAACCGGAACCACAACTTACACTGCGACAACCGGAGGAGTGCTTACGCCATTATAAAAGCACGCTTCTTATGAAGAGTTAAAAAAGAGGAGAGGAGAAGATCCTCTCCTCTTTTTTGTGCCTATAGAAACAGCATATTATGCCCCAGAATAAACCAACCTTTTATCTAACCGTCTTTTTAGTTATCGCTTGCCTTTGCGGATTTTTTTATTCAAATTCCCTGCATAATCCTTTTATCTGGGATGATGACGGGCTGATTGTTAAAAATCCCGTGATCCGCAGTTGGCTAAATTTACCTAAGGCGTTTAGCTCTGATTTATATTCCGGCGTAGCCCTGGGCGCGAATTTTTACCGGCCGCTTCAATCTATTTCTTATATGTGGGATTATCATTTCTGGCAGTTAGATCCTTACGGTTACCATATTACTAATATTTTTCTTCAAGTTCTGGTTGCGTTTCTTGTCTTCTTGCTCGGCTGTTTTATTCTTAAGGAGAAAAAAATCGCAATCGCCGCGGCTATATTTTTCGCTTTAAACCCCTTGCATACCGAAGCAGTCACCTATATCTCCGGCAGGGCAGAGATGCTTATGGCCGTGTTTCTTCTTTCTTCGCTGCTTTTATTTATCAAGGGCCGCAATTTATTTGCGTGGGTTGCTTTTGTTTTTGCTTTGCTCTCCAAAGAATTGGCCGTGGTTTTTCCTTTAATAATCCTGGCGTATATATTGTATTACCGCAGGCAAGAGCTAAAAAAGAAAATTGATATCGTAAAATTAGTTTTGCCGTTTTTGGCAATTGTTCTTCTGTATTTATTATTAAGGTTGACCCTGTTGAATTTTACTTATACTCATCCTCCGGCGTTAGCCAAATATCCGTTTATTTTAAGGTTAATGGTCCTGCCGGATATTATTTTCACTTATTTTAAATTATTAGTCCTTCCAGTCGGCCTGCATATGAGCTGGACGTTAAATCGCTTAACGGCGCCAGTTTGGGTTTGCTTAAACTGGGTTATATTTATTGCAATTTGCTTTGCCTTGGCGTTTTTACTTAGAAAGTATAAAAGCCGTAAGGCTTTTGGATTCATGCTAGCCTGGTTTGTAGTTTTTCTGGCTCCCCAGGCGGGGATCTTGCCGATTAACGCTTTTATCGCCGAGCATTTTCTTTATTTACCGTCAATAAGTTTCTTTATGCTTGTGGCTTGGCTGCTTAATAAATATTTAAGAAGAAATCTTTTTTATTGCGCGGTAATCCTATTGGCTATTTTTTACGGCTCGCTTACTTTTACCCGCAACTTTGACTGGCAGGACGCGGAGGTCTTCTATAAAAAAATAATCACGTTTTCACCGAACAGTTTCCAGGCGCATAATAACCTCGGCCTGCAGTTTGAATATAAACATCTTTACGATCTAGCCTGCATTGAATACAAGAAAGCGCTTGAAATTGAGCCGTCATTAATTGAAGCGCGCTCAAACCTGGCTAATCTCTATTTTAAAATGGGTAAATTCCGGGAGGCAAGGAAAGAGTATTCTGCAGTGGAAAAGAATGTGCCTCCTAATAAGGCAGGAGAATTACAGAATAACATAGGCTGCGTATATGAAGTTGAGGGGGCGCGGGATTTGGCTTTAGCGAGGTATAAGTTGGCTTTGAGTTTAGACCCGGGGCTTAATTTCGCTCATTTTAATATTGCCCGGGTTTATGCGGCTAATTTCCAGCCGGATTTGGCTACCCTTGAGCTGATAAAATCGCTTCCTGAAATAAAACCAAATCTTAATGATCGTAAATATCGGGAAGTTATTTCTACTTACCTGAAATTAACAAAAAATTTTCATACAGGGGTCATATTTTATAATGATTTAGGGATACAGCTTGCCTCCGCAAACCTTTTTGACGGGGCTATCGCTTCCTTTAAGAGAGTTATCGAGCTTGATCCGCTTTATGCTGACGCGCATTTTAATCTGGGGCTGGCCTATTGGAAAAAAGGCTTAAAAAGAGAGGCGATTTTTGAGTTTAAACAGACGCTTAAAATTAATCCTAATCACTTGAACGCCAAAGAGT
>JAQTRA010000165.1 GCA_028712045.1 Candidatus Omnitrophota bacterium
ACCTCTGCCCACCAAATTGCGCTTTTCCGCCTAAAGGCTGCTGGGTAACCAATGAATACGGGCCGATAGAACGGGCATGGATCTTTTCGTCAACTAAGTGGATTAACTTTAAAATATACATATATCCAACGGTAACCTTTTGATCGAAAGGTTCGCCGCTATAACCATCGCAAAGTGTAATCTTACCATCTTCCGGTAAACCTGCCTTTTTAAGTAATTCTTTAATCTCTCCTTCTTTAGCTCCGTCAAAAACCGGACAGCTTACATTTAAACCTAAAGCTTTAGCTGCCCAACCTAAATGGCACTCTAAAATCTGGCCGACGTTCATACGCGAAGGAACGCCTAACGGATTTAAAACTACATCTACCGGCGTACCATCCGGCATATAAGGCATATTCTCTTCCGGAATAATCCTGGCCACTACACCCTTGTTGCCATGGCGTCCGGCGAGTTTATCACCTTCAGAAAGTTTACGTTTGGTGGCAATATAAACCACAACTCTTTTTAAAATGCCTGCCGGTAATTCATCACCCCGGCGCACTTTCTCGATTTCCTGCTCCTCTTCGGATAATAACTCCTGCATCTGTTCATCAAAAGAAGCCGCTAAAATCTTTGCCTCTTCGTGATCGCTTAAATCATATTTTTCTACTTTTTTCTTATCTATCCCTAGCGCCTGAGCTAAACGTGCAGTTTTCTCAGTCAATAAAAATTCAATCTCCTGCTTATAATAAGCTTTAAGCTCGCGGATTTTAGCTAACTCTTTTGTCTTTTCTTCTTTTGATTTTCGGCCACGGTCTTTGCGTTGAAAGACATGCACATCAATAACCACGCCTTCAACTCCGGGAGGAACAATTAATGAAGTATCGCGAACATCGCCGGCTTTTTCTCCGAAAATCGCCCTTAATAATCTTTCCTCAGGGCTAGGCTCAGAATCAGTTTTAGGAGTAATTTTACCGACCAGGATATCTCCGGCAGCTACTTCTGCTCCGATACGGATAATCCCTGCCTCATCTAAATTTCTTAAGGCTTCTTCGCTGACATTAGGAATATCGCGCGTAATCTCTTCATTACCTAAACGGGTTTCCGCAGCTTCAATATCAAATTCTTCGATATGTATAGAGGTAAAAGTATCCTCTTTAACTAATCTTTCGCTCATCAGAATTGCGTCTTCGAAGTTATAACCTCTCCAGGGCATAAAAGCTACTAAGACATTCTTGCCTAAAGCTAACTCGCCGCCTTTAGTAGCGATTCCGTCGGCAATAGCCTGGCCGGCGTCAACATGATCACCTAAACCGACTAAAGGCCTTTGATTTAAAGAAGTATCCGCATTAGTCCGCAGGAATTTCTTAAGATGGTATATTTTTTTGCCGACAGTAATTGAGGAAGCATCTACGCTGGTTACTTTTCCGGAATCGGTAGAAATAACCACGGTACCGGAATCACAAGCCACTTTCCCTTCCATATCCGTGCCGACTAAAGGAGGCTCGGTAATCATCAGCGGAACCGCCTGCCTTTGCATATTTGAGCCCATCAAAGCACGGTTAGCATCATCATGCTCTAAGAAAGGAATTAAAGAAGCAGCCACGGAAACCAACTGCTTGGCCGAAACATCCATATACTGCACTTCTTTGGCTGCCACTTTTGGAAAATCGTCTTTGTAACGGCAAATAACAAATTTATCCACGAAACGTCCTTCGCTATCTAAGGGAGCGTCTGCCTGAGCAATAGTTTTATCTTCTTCAATATCCGCAGTGAGATACTCAATTTTTTTGGTCACCCGGCCATCTTCGACCTTGCGATAAGGAGTTTCAATTAGGCCTAATGTATTTATCCGGGCAAAACTACTTAGTGAGGCAATTAAACCGATATTCGGGCCTTCCGGAGTTTCAATTGGGCAGACGCGGCCATAATGTGAAGGATGAATATCCCTAACTTCAAATCCGGCGCGTTCACGCGATAAACCTCCGGGGCCTAACGCACTGAGCCTCCTCTTATGGGTCATTTCCGCTAAAGGATTAATCTGATCCATAAACTGCGAAAGCTGGCTACGGCCAAAAAAATCACGGATTTGATTAGATAAAAGTTTAGAGTTAATTAGATAATGCACATTTAAGTTATCAAATTCACCCAGTAGGCTTAACCGTTCTTTGATGGAACGCTCTACGCGCGATAAACCAATGCGCACCTGATTTTGCACTAACTCTCCGACACTTTTTACGCGGCGATTGCCTAAATGATCGATATCGTCGATCTTCCCGGCACCGCTGTTTAATTTAATTAAATACTCCATTACTTTGATTACGGTATCCGAATCAAGTATCCTTTTTTCTAAAGATACATCCATTCCTAATTTACGGTTCAAAATAAAACGTCCCGCTCTTTCCAAATCATATCTGGCCGGGTCAAAAAATAATCTGTAAAACAGGCCTTCAGCAGCTTCTTTAGTTACCGGCTCAGTCGGGCGCATTTTACGGTAAAAATCAAGGTAAGCTTCTTCTTTATTCTTAGTATAATCTTTTTTCAGGGTATTGATGATCTCCGGATGTTCTTTGCCAAAA
>JAQTRA010000166.1 GCA_028712045.1 Candidatus Omnitrophota bacterium
GGTGAAGCGGATTAACGATAAAACCGGGATGGCGAGGATGTTTGAGTGGTTTTTGTTAGAACAAAAACCACGAGTTCCGCAGCCACCGGAATGCGAAAGATCATTGGCGTTAAAAAATCGACCTGAGTGAGAAAACTAGCAGAGTCATTTTACCAATACACTAATTGAAAGATTAAAAGTTTATGGGAAATTTGAAGGGGACGGAATACTATATTTCGAAAGGAATGGGCAAGGCGATCATGGATTATAAGATGCTCGCGGCCCAGGATAAGATCGCGGTTGCTGTTTCCGGGGGCAAGGATAGCCTGACTTTATTGCGGCTGTTAATTGACCGGAAGAAATTTGTGCCGATTAAATATGATCTTATCGCGGTGCATATTGATATGGGTTATCCAAAATCTATTTCTGCCAAGTTAGAGAAATATTTTAAAAAGCTTAATGTTGAATATAAGATAATTAAAACTGATATCCTTAAAAAAACAGCTAAGAGTAAAATTAACTGTTTTTGGTGCTCCTGGAACAGAAGGAAAGAGTTATTTCAGATTGCGCATAAGCTGGGATGCACCAAAATTGCTTTGGGGCATCATATGGATGATATTGCCGAAACCACGTTGCTAAATTTGTTTTTTCGGGGCGAAATATCTACCATGGCGCCTAAGCAGGAGTTATTTAAGGGTAAGATCACGTTGATCCGGCCGCTGGCTTATGTAGAAGAGTATTTGATCAAACGTTTTGCCCAAGAGGCAAAATTAGGGCATGATACCTGCGTCTGTCCGCATTCGGTTATCTCCAACCGCAACCGCATGGGCCGGATTATCCAGGACCTGGAAAAGATCTGTCCGGATATCAAAAAGAACATCTTCCGTTCCTTAAAAAGAGTAAAAAAAGATTATTTGCTTTAATCACTAAGCCTACGGTGGTATAATAATTCTATGCTGATATTACTTTCCTCACTTTTTTTAGTTTTTGCGGCATTCATTGTCGTGGTGGTCTTAAAGATCTCTTCCCAGGTTAATGACCGTTTAAACCAGATGAATCTTTCCCTGCAGGAAGCCAATAAGATTATCAGCCAGAATTTAGGTAACGCGAATTCCGCCTTTGGCAATGTTAAAGAACAGCTGGGAAAGCTGGAAGAGACGAATAAGCAGATTATTGCCATCAGTAAAGATATCTCCAGCCTGCAGGAGCTTTTGCGGGCACCGAAGTTTCGCGGGGCAATGGGCGAAACTTTATTAGAGAACCTGCTTTCTCAGGTTTTGCCTAAAGAACATTACCACACGCAATACCGTTTTAAAAGTACGGATGCGGTGGATGCGGTAATCTGCCTGGGCGAGCGGTTGGTTCCGGTTGATGCTAAATTTAGTTTAGAAAACTTCCAAAAGATGCTGGATGCTCCGGATGAACAGGGCAAAGAGGCGTTTCGCAAGAAATTTATTCAGGATGTTAAAAATCGCATCAATGAGATCGCCGCGAAATATATCCTGCCGGCGGAAAATACCTATGATTTTGCCCTGATGTATATTCCGGCGGAGAATGTTTATTATGAAGTAATTATCAAAGAAGATATCTTTTCTTATAGTATGCAAAAGAAGGTTATCCCGGTTTCACCGAATACTTTCTATGCTTATTTACAGGTAATCTGCCTGGGGTTACGCGGGCTTAAAGTAGAGGAGAACGCTAAGGCAATTTTAAAAAGCCTGGGCGCACTTTCTATTGAGACAAATAAATTTAAAGAAGATTTTGATATACTGGGGTCGCATCTGCTTAATGCTAACACTAAATATACTGATGCGCAGAAACGCTTAGATAGGGTTAGCGACCGGCTGATGGATATCCACGACACCAAGCAGCTGGAATCCAAATAGGCAATTAAATGATCTTTAATGTCCGTGTAACTCCTAGAGCCAGCCGTAATCGCGTCCTGCAGGTAGGTAATAAATTAAAAGTATACCTTACTAAGCCAGCCCAAGATGGCGAGGCTAACAATCAGCTGATTGATTTGTTAAGCGCGCATTTTAAAGTAAAAAAATATAACATAACCATTAAGAGTGGCGATAAGTCACGGGATAAGTTAGTCTTAATCGATGCCGATATTTAACCCGCTTAAGATTGGATTAGAAAATGTAGTTGCGGCATTTAGCCGCCGCCAAGACGGGAACATGTCTTTGTCTTATGGAGATACCCATGATTCTTTGGCTAACCGCAAAAAATTTCTTTTTGGCCTGGGCATTGATTACCAAAGATTAGTTTGCGCTAAGCAGGTGCATGGAAAAAAAATCGAATATGTAACCGCGAATAATGCCGGCAGTGGAGCTTTAGATTATGATAGTTCTGTTGCGGATACGGATGGTTTTATTACTGACCAGAAAAATGTTCCCATTGCCATCTTAACTGCTGACTGCTTGTCGATTTTTATCTATGACCCTAAGCGGCCGGCAATTGCTATCTTACACGCGGGTTGGCGCAGTACTGAGCAAAATATCTCGGAAGCAGCAATTAAAGCTATGCAGGATAGATTCGCCAGCCAGCCAGAGAAGCTTTTAATTGGTTTTGG
>JAQTRA010000167.1 GCA_028712045.1 Candidatus Omnitrophota bacterium
CAGGATCCGTTAATCCAAAAAAGGGTTGAGGATATCGGTAAAAAAATCGCCGCGGTCAGCGACCGGAAAGAAATTGATTATCATTTTTTCGTTCTGGATGAAAATGATGTAAATGCCGTATCTTTACCGGGCGGTTATGTTTATATATTTAAAGGTCTGATTGACAAGGTTTCCAGCGACGATGAACTCGCCGGGGTCATTGCCCACGAAGTCGGGCATATTGTCGCCAGGCACAGCATTAAGAAATTGCAGGCTTTGCAGGGCTATTCCATATTGAGGATACTGGTAGCCGCCGCTCCTTCTTCGGGTGAAGCGGGTAATGCCGCGGATGCCGCGTTCACCGAGATGCTCCTCGGTTACTCCCGGGAAGATGAATTGCTCTCTGACCAGTTAGGCGCCCGTTACGCCAAAAAAGCCGGATATGATCCGCAAGCGATGATCACTTTTTTAAAGAAACTGCAGGAGATCAATAAAAGAGCTCCGCTTCAGCCGAAATCGTATTATTCTAAAACTCACCCCTATGTTCCGGACCGAATCAGGGTGGTTAAGGAAGAGCTGGGGGAGTCGATGAATTTCGATGATTACATCAATATTGAACAGGCTGTGCATAAATAGCCGTAAACTGATTTTGTTGTTATGTTTTATTTTTGTTTTCAATCCTTATGCCCAAGCTGAAAATAGTGAGGATACAAATATGAATAATCCGTTCGGGGTATTGGAATTTCTGCACTGGAATCACTCCTGGAATAATCATAAATACGCCTGCGCTGCTGATTGGGAGAAAGCGATTAAGCTTATGAAAGAAGCCGGAGTCGGCTGGGTGAGGATGGATTTCTTATGGCAGGATATCGAGCCGAAAGAAGGCAAGTTCGCTTTTGCGAAATACGATCAAGTCGTTGATCTGTTGGTTAAAAACAACATTCATATCCTTGGGATTCTTGATTACAGCGTTGAATGGGCAGCTGCCTGTAACACCTGGAATTGCCCTCCGGAAGATAATGGGATGTTTGTTAAATACGCGGTCATGGTGATTAGGCGTTATAAGGATAAGATAAAACACTGGGAGGTTTGGAATGAGCCGGATTCCAGCGTCTATTGGTCAGCCCAGGACGGCTTAAAGAGTTATTGCAAACTGCTCAAAGATGTTTATCTGGCTGCTAAAAAAGCCGATCCGGATTGTAAAATCCTAAACGGCGGTCTAGCCCTCGGTTTAAGCAGCATTAATAATCTTTATGCTAACGGCGCTAAAGGTTATTTTGATATATTGAACCTGCATTTTTTCGAAACCCCCATGCATAAAGGGACGATTAAGGGAGTAACTGCTTATCCGAAGCTCGCCCGTAAAATAATGGTGCGTAACGGCGACGGAGATAAAAAGATCTGGATTACTGAAACCGGATGCCCCGGAGTAAAAAGAGGGGTTAAAACCGGTAATTGGTGGTTAGGGGATAACCCGAGCGAAAAGCAACAGGCTTCCTGGGTAAAAGAAGTTTACAGTGAACTGCTTAAAGATAAATTCGTGGAAAAGATTTTCTGGGCGTTTTTCCGCGATTGCTCAAGCCACTGGGGTAACGGTGTGGATTATTTCGGCCTGGTCCGCTGGAATTATTCCCGCAAGGCCTCATTTAAAGCCTATAAAGAGTGTTTTGAAAAGTGGAAAGGGAATCAGAAGAATTAAATAATTTATCCGGTTTATTCAGAGCAACTGTTTATTCCCTCTGCGTATTTAGAACAGCCCGCCTTTTATTTTTCTAAAAAATTCAGGTTTTTTATTGACAAATCTAAGAGATATGTTAAATTAGTTATGAACATATGTTCATAACTAGGGGTGATCGATGCGTCCTAAAAAAACTCGTTGGGTAAAATGCGCTCCCGGAGAACGCTGTTTTAAGCCGCAATGCAGGCCATTGAGTGAGTGCGAAGGGGTTTATTTGTCCCTCGATGAGTTTGAAGTCGTGCGCCTGGCTTGCCTGGAAGGACTAAAGCAGGTAGATGCGGCAAAGCTGATGAAGATTTCCCGGCCGACGTTTTCCAGGATTTTAACTTCGGCCCAGAAAAAGATAGCCGACGGGTTAGTCAACATTAAGGCTATACGTATCGAAGGCGGCTGTTGCGAGATTATCAAGAAGAGAAAGAAGGCGAGTCATGCTTAAACCGATAATTGATTGGCTGGTGTATGGCATTTTTAAAATGCAGCCGGGCGCTCTTTTTTCCGAAGCCTTGAATTTTTTTCTTTATGACACAATTAAAATATTTCTATTGCTTAGCGTCATTATTTTTATCGTATCTTTTATCCGGACCTTCTTTTCTCCCGAAAGAACGAGGATTATCCTAAGCCATAAGCATAAATTTACAGGTAATATTTTAGCTGCTATTTTAGGTATTGTTACGCCTTTTTGTTCCTGCAGCGCGATACCTTTATTTTTGGGCTTCCTTGAAGCCGGGGTTCCCTTAGGGGTGACCTTTTCGTTCTTAGTCAGTTCGCCCATGATCAATGAGGTTGCCTTGGTTATGCTCTGGGGGCTTTTTGGCTGGAAGATCGCGTTAATTTA
>JAQTRA010000168.1 GCA_028712045.1 Candidatus Omnitrophota bacterium
GCCTTCAGGCATAAATCCGCAACAACCTCGGTAATTCTGCCGGCTTTAATCGTCCTCATCTTTATTATACTCCCTTATCACTGTAGTCTTAATGCCGCCGCGGGGATTAAACTCGCTTATTATCTTTGCCCGGCGCGGTTTGCAGGCATTCACAAAATCATCAAGCATTTTATTCGTCAGGTGCTCGTGGAATATACCCACATTGCGGTAAAATATAGTGTACATTTTGAAAGATTTTAACTCTACGCAATAAACCTCCGGCGAATATTCTATTTTTATGGCGGCGAAGTCCGGCAGCCCTGTCTTCGGGCAGATACAGGTAAACTCCGGGATATCCATAGAAATTGTATAGACCTTATCCGGATACTGATTTCTCCAAACCTCAATCTTCGGGGTTTTAAGCTTCCTGATATTAGACTGTAACCCTTCGTAGCCCGGTTTATTCTTCATCTTACTCCTATCACCTTATGAATCTGCTCCACAGCGCAATGCGTAACTCTCTCTTTTCTGCAGAAGTCTTTAAATGTCTCTAGTTTATCGTGCAGGTAGTCCTTATCTTCATTACTGTCAGGCTGAAGCACTAAAACCGTCTCCTGCGCGTTTTCCCGGATGAGCCGTAAGCCTCTTATAAAATCTTCCTTACTCGTCTCCTTGCAGATAACGGTCTTTACGAAAACTTCGCGCTGAGAGGCAACTTTTAAAAACAAGCGATGCTCTTCCCATAAGTCATCCAGGCCTGTTGAGCTGGGAAGTTTTAAATCCATAGCCACAATATCAATATAATCTATAACATCTTCTAATTCTTTATGCAGGGTGCCGTTGGTCTCCAGGTAATTCTTAAAATTATTTTTGCGGGTTAATTTTAAAATATCTTTCAGGAAATCCTTCTGTAAAAGCGGCTCCCCTCCGGTGAATGAAATTGAATGATACCTGTCGCGGTAAAGCCTGAGTTCTTTAAATAATTCTTCCGGCTCGTATTCCATAAAACCGCTCAATTTAGTATCGCAGAACCTGCATTTCAGGTTACAGCCGTAGAAGCGCACGAAAATCTGTTTCTCGCCCAGATACAGGCCCTCGCCCTGAATGCTGTCAAAAACCTCTGTTATTCTTCCTTTCACGCCTGTTTTATACCCGCTTCCTTAAATCCCTTAATCCTGTAATAGCAGCTGTCGCATTTGCCGCAGGGCTTTTTCCCTCCCGCGTAACAGGACCAGGTCAATTCAAACGGAACCTTTAAACGGCTGCCTAACCTGATAATATCCGCTTTACCCTTATGGATTAAAGGCGCCTTTATTTCAATCCCTTTATTTTCTACTCCCGCCTTTGTGCCGCAAGCCGCAGCTTTTCTGAACGCGCGGTAAAATTCAGGCCGGCAATCAGGATAACCGGAGTAATCCTGAGCGTGCGCTCCGATAAATATCGCGCGGGCGCCGATGCCTTCGGCAAAAGAAAGAGCAAAACTTAAGAATATAATATTACGTCCGGGCACATAGGTTACGGGTATGCCGTTCTTCGGGCTTGCGGCCTTTCGGTTTGCCGGTAAAGGAATCTTCAGGCTCTTGTCCAAAAGAGCCGAGCCCTTCCATGGTAAACTGATTTTTACGGCCTGCAAGCTCGCACCCGCCTTTTTAGCGATTTTCTCAGCCGCTTCTATTTCCCGGCGGTGGCGCTGGCCATAATCAAAAACCAGGCAGTGGCATTTGTAACCCTGGGACTTGGCAAGATATAAAACTGTGGCTGAATCAAGCCCGCCGGATAAAAGGATAACGGCTCTTTTATTTGGCATAATAAGTAGCGCTCGCCTTATCCGACTCCCAGACAGTCACAGAATAAAGGCCTGTAACTTCCTTCTTAAGCAAATCGTATATGTATTTGGCGATATTTTCAGAAGTAGGATTTACTTTCTTGAAGTAGCTTATATTATTCAGGTATTTATGGTCTAACGAATCCAGGATCTCGTATAGTTTTTCCTTCAGGCATTTAAAATCCATAACCATGCCAATTTTATCAAGCCCGGCTGCGGCTACCACTACTTCCACTTTCCAATTGTGTCCGTGCAGTTCTTCGCATTTTCCTTTATAACCCCTTAAGTTGTGCGCTGAACTGAAATCCCCTTCTATTTTTATCTTATACATTAGCCACCTTCTTTACGTTTATTACCGGCCTGCCTAAAAAGCGCTGCGCCAGGGAACTAAACCATTCAGGATTATCGCTGACAAAAAATTCATGCCTTCCTTTGCCTTTCTTATTCAGGAGCCCTTCGTTAGACAAAATTTTATTTACTTCAATAGCCACCTGTTTAGCGGAATCTATCAAAACAACATTATCCCCCATCACCTCTTTAATTACCCCTTTAAGCAAAGGGTAATGCGTGCAGCCTAAAATAACCGTATCAACTCCGGCGTCTTTTAAGGGTTTTAAATATTGCCTGGCTACGGTTTTAACCACACTCCCAGCCAGCCAGCCTTCTTCCACAAAAGGCACAAACAATGGGCAGCTAACAGCCGTAACTTTGACTTTAGGGTCAAAATGTTTAAT
>JAQTRA010000169.1 GCA_028712045.1 Candidatus Omnitrophota bacterium
AGGAATGATTTGTAACAATTGCTTTTGCGGTTTGGACGGAGAAATAAGTATCGGATATTTCAAGATTGCCTTTAGCGCAAATAAAATAGGCCAGGCTAAACAGGATAAATATTAAAACGCTTATTTTGGTTTTTAAAGAAAGCATCATCTTAATCTGGGTTTGTTTCAAATTTAAATATAGTATAACATATCCTCAGGGGCGTGTATTAAAATATGTAGCAGATAACGATTTGATTGCAATGAGTAATAGCGAATGTTAGAATAGATTTAATGAGGCCGGTATGTTAAATAAATATTTATTTTTCCTTTTATTCTTAATTGCAATGTTATCAGGTTGCCTAACCAAGTTTACTGCTGAGGGGGTCAAGTCAGTTGTAGAGGTTGAGCAATCTAAATTAGGTTTATTACAAAATCCGATTATCGACAGCAATATTTCGCTGGCTGAAGCTTTAAAAAAGCCAGCCCCGTTTGAATTTAAGAAAAGGCAAAGGATTGTAACGGTTTTGTATTATTCATTTGACGCGAAGATCCATCAAGGCCAAATCATTATCGATGAGAGGCTTACGGCAGATATTAAAGAAGTGTTCCGGGTTGCTTTAGAAAATAAATTTCCGATTACTTCCGCCATCCCTATTTCTCACGAGCGGTTTTTTAAGGATGGGCAGTGGAATGAAGATGAGCAGTCGATGTTAGCGAATAATACCTCCGCGTTTAATTACAGGACAGTAACCGGAGGCAAATCTCTTTCTAAACATGCCTATGGCTTTGCTATTGATATTAACCCGGTGCAAAATCCTTATATTAAAGGAAGCGTGGTATTGCCTCCCGGGGCAGTCTATGATGTTAGCCAGCCGGGGACGCTTACTTTTGATTCGCCGGTGGTAAAAACTTTTATTCGTTTAGGGTGGACCTGGGGAGGCAATTGGAAATCCCTGAAAGATTATCAGCATTTTGAAAAAGTTTTATCATATTAGTATTTTTCCTAAATTATCCTAATTTCTTGTAATTGCTTCGCATAGCCTATATAATCAAGGAAATATGAATAAACAGATGAAGATTAATAAAATAGACCACAAGCTGATTATTCAAGAATTAAAAGAGGACCCCTATCAGAAACTTAAAGTAGCTTTTTCTCTGATGGTGGTGGTGCCTTTTTTAGTATTTTTTTATCTTTTAACAAGTAAATTATTTACCGTAAATATCCTGGTTGGCAACACCGGTTTTATCTTAGCTTTGGCTTTGTTTATTTCGCTGTGCGGATTTTATATAGTTTATAATATTTTGAAAAGTATCTTTAATAAAATCCTGGATTATGCCGCGCAGGCAAAACATAGCGATCAATTAAAATCTACTTTTGTGGCGACCGTATCGCATGAATTAAAAAATCCTCTTTCTTCGGTTAAAATCAATATTTACAATATCTTTGAAGGTTTTATCGGCCAGGTAAATAAAGAGCAGAAAAATATCCTGGGGCTTTGCCAGTCGACAATTGAGCGGATGACCCGGTTAGTCAATGGTTTGCTAGATTTACATAAAATTGAAGCGGGAGTGGTAGATGTTAAAAGAAATAAATTTAATCTGGCTGAGCTTTCAGAGCGGCAAATTCAAGAGCTGCAAATATTGGCGGATAATAAGAATATTGAGATAATTAAGGAATTCTTGGATAAAAGCCTGTCTGTTTGGGGAGATGAGGATAAATTGTCCCAGGCAATTATTAATCTTTTGAGTAATGGTATAAAATTTACGCCTGAAAATGGCAAGGTAACTTTAAAAATTTATCCGGATGGCAAATTTATAAAAATTGAATGTATTGATACCGGCCCCGGGATACCGGATGATAAGATCGCCATGCTTTTTAATAAATTTGAGCGGCTTAATTCCGTAAAGGAAGGCACTGGTTTAGGGCTGGCCATCACTAAAGATATTGTTGAAATGCACCGGGGTAAGATTATAATAGAAAGCCAGGTTGGCAAAGGCAGTAAATTCATCATTGTTTTGCCGGCTGACCTCAGGTCAGTAAAAAGGTAAATTCTATGCAGGAAAAGATGGCTAAAAAGATACTTATTGTTGAAGATGAAAATGAATTGGTCTTTGGTTTAACCACGCTGCTTAAGTCGCTGGGATATTTAGTTATCGCAGCTAATGATAGTTTATTCGGCGTAGCCTTAGCGCATAAAGAAAAACCGGATTTAATAATTTTGGATTTAGGATTACCGGCCGGTGGTGGTTTTTATGTTTTAGAGAACCTGAAGAAGTCCACCTCAACTTTTGATATTCCGATTTTAATATTAACTGCCCAGCAGCAAATGGGCTTAGAAGAAAAGGTTAAACAAATGGGCGCAGCAGCATTTTTTAATAAACCTTTTGACCCAAAATTATTACAAACCAAGATTAAAGAAATTCTAGATCTTGGAAATTGATCCTGGTAATTAAAATATATTTAAATAGATTATTTTGCGCGGGTGGTGAAATGGCAGACACGCAAGCATGAGGGGCTTGTGCCGAAAGGCTTGGGGGTTCAACTCCCCCCTCGCGC
>JAQTRA010000170.1 GCA_028712045.1 Candidatus Omnitrophota bacterium
CTCATGATTTAGCCCAGCCAGTCACCGAGGCTATCCTTAAAAAGGTAGAGCAGGAAAAATCAGCCAGGTCTGCGCTGGCGCAAAAAATTAAAGAAGAGTCAATCCAGCTTCGGGAACGGCTAAGTAAGTTATCTTTAACGATTAAAGCTTTGACGCAGGGTGAGGATAAATTATACGGCAGTATTCATGCTCAGGATATTGCGCTGGTTTTAAAAGAAGAAGGTTTTGATATTGATAAAAATCTTATTGACCTGCCTGAAGCGATTAAGGCTTTAGGAGTTTATGAGGTCCCGGTCAAACTTCACGCAGAAGTAACGGCTAAAATTAAATTACTCATCGTTAAAAAATAGGAATTTTTTAATATGGCTCAGGATTTGAATTTAGATAAAATTCCACCCCAGAACCTAGAGGCTGAAATGGCCGTGCTAGGTTCAATGCTTTTGGATGAAGAAGCTGTATCGGTAGCTATTGAGAAACTGGATGCCGCTTGTTTTTACAAAGATAGCCATCGAAAGATCTTCCAGGCGATTTCCGATCTTTTTAACGCCAACAAGGCGATTGATCTAATTACTTTGATCGATGCTTTGAAAAAAGATAGCGCATTGGAAGAAGTTGGCGGCGGAAGCTACCTGACCAGCCTGGCTAATGCTGTGCCTACCGCGGCTAATATAAATCATTACGCTAATATTGTTCGGGAAAGATATATTTTAAGGACTTTAATTACTAATTCCACTAAGATCATTTCTGTCTGCCATGAAAGCCAGGGGAATATTGCTGAAGTTGTCGATACGGCAGAAAGGCTTATTTTTGAGGTCAGCGATAGAAGGAATCAGGGTACTTATTTACATTTAAAAGAGATTGTTAAAGATAGTATTGAAACCATTGACCGGCTTTATCAGAATAAAGCGCATGTTACCGGTATCCCCACCGGTTACGTAGATTTTGATATTAAAACCGCGGGTTTACAGCCATCAGATTTAATTATTATCGCCGGGCGTCCTTCCATGGGTAAGAGTGCTTTTGCTTTAGGCATTGCTGAATATGCCGGAGTAATTGAAAAGATCCCTACGGCGATTTTTAGTTTAGAGATGTCTAAAGAACAGTTGGGCCAAAGAATGCTTTGTTCGCACGCGCGGGTAGATGCGCATAAAGTAAGGACAGGGTATCTGGCCACCAGTGATTGGCCGCGCCTGACTGCTGCGGCAGGAAAACTTTCGGAAGCTCCGATTTATATTGATGATACGCCGGCTATTTCGGTAATGGAGTTACGCGCTAAAGCGCGCCGTTTAAAATCGCATCATGGTATAAAATTAATTATTCTGGATTATATGCAGCTGATGCGCGGAACAGCCTCGAATATGGAGAGCCGGCAGCAGGAGATATCTGAAATATCGCGTTCGCTTAAAGCCTTAGCCAGAGAGCTGAGTGTTCCGGTTATTGCCATCAGCCAGTTATCCCGCGCCGTAGAATCGCGTACTGACCACCGGCCGCAGCTTTCCGATTTAAGGGAATCCGGGGCGATTGAACAGGACGCTGATGTCGTGGTGTTAATTTTAAGGGAGGAGTATTATAATCCTTCTCCGGATAATCAGGGCGTAGCTGAGGCGATTATCGCCAAGCAGCGTAATGGCCCGGTGGGATCTTTAAAGCTAGCTTTCATTAAGGAATATACCAGATTTGATAATTTGGCTAAAATCGAATAAATTGCATTGATTTAAAGAAAGCATTCCTATATAATAATCATAAATGCGCAGGCCAATCCCCATAATTTTAACGGTTATTTTTCTTCTGGGCATAAGTTTTTCTATGCTTATGCCGCTTTTTGCTGAAGATGCTCCTCAAAATACACCTCAAAGCACCCCTCGAAGTACTCCCCAAAGCGCTAATGCCCCGGTAGTGTTAAAGAACGTTACGGCTATAGAAATTAAGGGTAATAAATCTATCAGTACTAACGTGATTATCTCAAAAATGAAGACACGCATCGGCAGCGCCTATCAGGAGAATATTGCCAGCGATGATTTAAAAAGGCTTTATCTTCTGGGTTTCTTCAGCGATATAAAAATTGATACGCTCGATTATAAAGACGGGATTAAAGTTATTGTCGCGGTAGTTGAAAGGCCGATTATTGATAAAATCAGCTTCACCGGGATTAACCGGATTACCATTAAGGACGATAAATTAAAGCAGCAGTTAAAATCCCGCGAAACGCAATACTTAGATTATCCCAGCCTTACTGAAGATGTGCGTATAATTAAGAAAATGTATGAAAAGATAGGCTTTAGCCAGGCTGAGATTACCTATAAAATTGATATTGATGAAAAAATAAATAAGGCCAAAGTTGAGTTTTCTGTTGTCGAAGGACAGAAAGTACGCATTAAGGATATTATTATTCAGGGTAATTCTTCTTTTACCAGCGGCCGTATTTTAAAACTGCTTAAAACTAAACGCGCCTGGTTTTTTAATGCCGGTGTTTTAAAAGAAGATGTGCTGGCCGAAGACATGGAGCGGATAAAATCATTTTATCAGCGTGAAGGCT
>JAQTRA010000171.1 GCA_028712045.1 Candidatus Omnitrophota bacterium
TAATCCGCTTTTAGCTATTTCCGGAAATCTTGAGTTATTGGAGCTGGAGCTTAATAATGTCCAGTTAAGCGAAAAGACGCGTAACCGAATCAAGACCATGTTTAATAATTTTTCTAGGATTCGCGAGGTTACGGATAAAATGTCAAAATTAACCAAAGCCGAGTTGATGACCATTCATGGCGATACCCGGATGATTGATCTGAATAAATCGGTGTAATTTTAGTTTTTTTATTCCATTTGACATTCTTTATTTATAAGACTAAAATAATCCAGTAATAACCATGGGGGTTGAAAATTATGCAACTTCGAGTGTTTAAATTAATTTTTGCTGTTTTTCTGGTATCTGCAATTATTTCTCCTGCCTTAGCTAAAGAAGCGCAAAATCCCAATTCTGAAGAAGTAAAATATTCTCCGAAAAACCTGGTTGATGAAGATGCAATGCAGGCTGAGATGGATTTTTATGCCGGCAATGACCATGAAGCTGAGCTAATTTTTAAGGGCTTAAAAGCAAAAAAGAACCATGATATCGCGCTTTGGAGCAATCAATTAGGCTCTTTGTATCTGGCCCAGGGTAAGGTAAAAGAAGCGCAAGAGTCTTTTATGGATGCTTATCTGGTCATGAATAATATGACTGCTTTTAAGGATCTGGAAGCGCGCTCTGTGGGGTTAATGGGAGCAGAGGCTAGCAAGGCGTATAAAGGAGATCCTTACGAGAAAGTATTTAATTCTTTTTATGTGGGCATGCTTTTCTGCGCAGACAATGATTATGAAAATGCTTTAGCTTCTTTTAAAAACGGGATTTTGTGTGATTCGGATGTTGAAAGTAATCTTTATAAGAGCGATGTAGCTTTGCTTTATTTATTGGCTTCTCGGGTTGAGTCTCTTCAGAAAAATCAGTCTATGGCTGATGATTATTTTAAGCAGGCTCAGGAAGCTTTTTATCTTTCTGCCCCGGATAACCGGCCACTGGTTTCACAACAACAGGCTTTGTTAGATGCTTTAGCTATAAAACAAAAAGCTCTTGTTGCGAAAGAGGCTCCATATAAAATTGAACCTGCTCAAAATGATTCTGCATCGCAGCCTCAGGGAAATAATGTTAAAGGGGCAAATAAAGTAAAAACAATGACTGCTCAGGTGGAAAAGGAGATTAATGCTTTAAAAGCGGATATCTCTAAGCTGGAGTCGGATATCAAAGTGTTGGTGGATAAGATCCAGGAAAATAACCGTAAAATTGTCATAGCTAGTTTAAAAGATTTAGTTAATCTTAATAATAATACTTTATTATGCATTGAGACTGGCCGGGCTCCTTTTAAATTTCAGACCGGAAATTATGGAGAAAAGGCGGTTTTTACTGTCAAGCCTTACCGGGCTACCGGTTTTAACGTGACTATTGATAATTTTATCAAAATTAGCACGGGAAGTTTTCTTAAAAATAATGATATTTATTATCAGGCTTCTACCCGTGGCGGCAGGGTTATGGACAGTATCTTAAAAGGAAAGGCAGATTTTAAAAAGACCACCGCGGATATCTCGAATGTGCTTTCGACGATGTCGCAGGTCTATGACCCTTATGGCGTGTTTTCGCTCCTGAGCTTAGCTTCGGGAGCAGTAAGTAACGCCACTAATCCTTATGCTGACGCCCGGCACTGGAGTTTGCTTCCGGCTGAGATACAAGTAGTCCCGATGCGTTTAAATCCCGGGAAGCATCAGCTGCAGGTTGACGCGTATGATTCTGCGGGGAAATTGTTGGAGAGTAATAAATCAGAGATTGAGATCGGGGATAATCCCAATAACGTTATTTTTAAACGCTTCCGAGGAGTAGCATTATAAAATGAAAAAAATATTCTTGCTTTTGATTTCAGTATTTTTTATTTCCGGTTGTGTCAGTATGAACCCTTATGCTTTAAGCAAAAATCAAAAAACTCTGGATTTAACCAATAATCGCGGAGTTGCCTTATTTACTTTAAAAGTTAACAATTCCGATAATCTGCGTTTGGTTTTGTCAGCTTTTACGGTTCGCGAAGCTAACCAGTATAAAGCTTATAATACCTTAGGGGTATTTTATATACCGTTTATGGCGGAAAACTATTCTGCAGCCGATGGTGTATATTTTTGTACGGCAATCCTTAACCGGGGCATATACCGGCTGGATTCATTCAGCGGGATGACTAATGCTTTTTTTGCGATGCCCTATACGCTAAAAGCAGATAAAATTTTTGATGTCTATCCAAATAGGATAAATTACCTGGGCCGTTTTGATTTTGGTGATTTAGATACCAAAGTGGCTTTTATGTCAGTTAAGGGGGTGGTGGATGCCTCAGCCCAGGATATAGATAAATTTAAAACAATCTTTCCGGTTTTAAAAGATAAAGAAATTCTCAAAGATTCTTTTTATTAGAAAGGAGCAGTAATGAAGCGTTTAATTATTATTATCGGAGTGCTGGGTTTATTTTTATCCGGTTGCACAACCTTAGAAACTTCTTATACTAAAACTATCCAGCCTGACAAGGATGACGGAT
>JAQTRA010000172.1 GCA_028712045.1 Candidatus Omnitrophota bacterium
ACGTCGGTCTCAAAAACCGATGGGGGCAACTCCGTGAGGGTTCAACTCCCTCCTCCAGCACCAAATTTCCCAGCCAGCCGGATTCAATACTAACCTTATTTTTTATTTAAGATATGGAGCGATTGCCTGATATATCCGCTTGGCAATCAGCTGATAACCGCGGGCATTAGGATGGAAAAAGTCGCTTTTCATCGCCGGATTAGTAATAATCCTATTTAACAGAAGCGGTATAAGTATCGCTTTTTTCTCTGCGGCCAATTTCTTAAAAACCCGGCGGTACTCCTGGTAAAACATTCCGGAGCTGATATCCACCAAAGCCACCATCGCGCCTTTTTGCTGGATGCGCTCGATAATCACCGCCAGATTCTTAACCGTGTCTTCCCTAGGAACTTTTTTAAGAAAATCATTGCCGCAAAACTCTACAATCACTAACCGCGGATTTTGATCTAAAACATCTTTTTCCAGGCGCTCTAAAGCCTCAAAAGAAGTATCTCCGTCGACCCCGGCATTAATTACCGGAAACTTTACCATCTGAGCTAGAATTGCAGGGTAATCTTCTCCGGGGTTGGCTCCGTAACCAAAAGTAATGCTGTCTCCAAAACAAATAATGTTTGCTCCTTGAGCATTCAAGTTACGGATTTCCGGTTTCGCGCAACCGCATAGAATAATTAAAGAAATAACAAATAACGATTTTAACTTAATTTTTTTCATATTTTAACCGTAATTGTCCGCAGGCAGCGTCAATATCCTGTCCGCGTTCACGCCTTAAGGTTACATTGAGCCCGGATTTAAATAAATATTCTTTAAAAGAATTTATCTGCGCGCCATCCGGAGGATTGATTTTTGCTTCCGGTACGCAGTTGGCCGGGATTAAATTAACTTTAGCTAATCTTAAATCCTTCAGCAGCTTAACTAAATTCTGCGCCGCGGCCAGGTCGGCATTGACCCCCTTAATTAAAATATACTCAAAAGTAATCTGGCGGTTAGTTTTAACGATATATTCCTGGCAGCATTTAATTAACTCGGCCAAAGGATACTTATTGTTTACCGGCATAAGCTGGCTGCGGATTTTATCAACAGCGGAATGCAAAGATATCGAAAGCTCTACCTGCAAATCCTCAAGTGCCAGCCTGTTTATTCCCGGGATAATTCCACTGGTAGAAATAGTAATTCTTCTGGCCCCGATATTAAAAGCCAGCGGAGAATTAATCAGGCGGATGGCGCCCAATACGTTTTCATAATTATCCAATGGCTCGCCGGTGCCCATAAATACGATATGCGTAAGCTGTCCGCCGGAAGCGTTATTTTTTAAATAAAGGACTTCATCTAAAATCTCGCCGCGCGTTAAATTACGCTTAAACCCTTTTAAACCGCTGGCGCAAAAACTACATCCGAATTTACAGCCTACCTGCGATGAGATGCATCCGGTGACCCTGCGGGCTGCCGGAATGTTTACCGCTTCCACCAGGTTCTTATCGGACAACTCAAAAAGAAATTTAGTGGCTCCGTCGCTAGACTCCTGCAAATCCGCCAAACTTAAACTTAAAATAGTAAATTCATCAGCCAGGGTTCTTCTTAAAAGGGCGGGTAAATTGCTCATCCGGCTAAACTCATGAGCGCCTTTCTGATAAATCCAATTAAAGATTACCCGGGCATGGTATTTAGGGCTGCCCCAGGAAAGCAGTTTATCTTCCAGCTCTTTTAAGCTTAATTCCTTAATATCCTGCATCTCTTAAATTCCTACTTTCTTAACTGCTCCTTATCAATCTTACCGACACGATTTTTAGGAAGCGTAAGACAAAACTCAAAGTAATGCGGAATCTAAAAATGCGCCAAATGCTGGCGCAGGAAATAACGCAGGTCTTCCGTAGAAATACTTTTTCCTTCTTTGACTACCACAAAAGCCTTGGGCACCTCTCCCCTTAATTTATCCGCTACCCCGACTACTGCCGCCTCGGCGATATCCGGGTGTTTTTGTAAACTCGCTTCTACCTCCGGCTCAAAAACAATTTCTCCGCCGACTTTAATCATTTCCTTTTTCCTGCCCACAATATAAAGAAAGCCTTCCGCATCAAATTTTCCCAGATCCCCGGTATGAAACCAGCCATTACGGATAGTGGACCGGGTCAACGGCTCATCCTTAAAATACCCCTGTGTTACTACCCAGCTTTTTACTACCACCTCGCCGATCTGTCCGGCCGGCAGGTCTTGATCATCATCGGAAAATATCTTAACCTGGATCCAGGGAGCCGCCCGCCCCACGCTTTCGATATTCTTTGAGCCCATGGGTAAGACTACCGTCGGAGCATTGGTCTCGGTCAACCCCCAGCCATTCAACAGGAAAGTATGCGGGCAGAATTGCTGGAATCTGCGCAAGGCCTCCGGTGAGTTAGATGCGCCAAAAGTGACAATCCAGCGTAAGCTGGATAAATCAAAGGTCTCAAATTCTTTTAACTGCAGAAGCGCATAATACATCGAAGGGACAATCCAGAAAAAATTAACTTGATAATTC
>JAQTRA010000030.1 GCA_028712045.1 Candidatus Omnitrophota bacterium
ATTCTCAGGCATTGCCTCGTCCAAATGAACTTTTTAAAATTAAGCCGCCGGTAGAGCATTATCAGGCGCCGGCATATAGACCAGTACCTGTTTATCGGCCGTATACGCCTCCAACGTATACTCCGTCACCAACTTATAGGCAATATACACCACCAACAAGGTGGAAATAAAGAGAGGTAAATTATGAAAACTCCGATTAGTTTATGGATATTTGGGTTAGGGGGAGTTATTTCGAGCGTGTTTTTAGCGATATATTTTTATCCGTTGTTTTATATATTCACTCAGTTTTATTTGTTTACTTGGGTTGTATTTCTTATTTTGGTAGTTTTATTTTTTCCAGCTTTAATTATTTCTTTTATCGCTATGCTTAAGCTAAAAAGATGGGGTCGGAATATTTTCGTCTCTATGGCTTTAACAATCAATTGTTTTGTAATTTTATTTTTAACCGTGATCATATTGACTAGCGGAAGGAGCGATAATATTAGCATAGATGTTATTTTAATAGTTTTTATTATTTCGTTTATGATTTATTTCCTCAAACCGTCAACAAGAGCACTATTTAATAATAAAGGTAATGGCTGATGGCAGAAAATATTTTATTGCAGAATAAGGCAAAGAGAAGGATAATAGTTTTAAGTTGTTTCACTTCAGTAATTTAGGAACCTATGGAAAAACGAAAATTTGTCCGATTCCTGGTAAACCAGCAAGGCAAGCTTAAGCTAGAGCAAGCTGCTGAGGAGTTGCTTTGCCAGATTAAGGATATCAGCTATAAAGGCGCGGAAATTGCCCTAAACGCTAAGCTATCCGAAAATACTGCGTTTAAAATGAACCTGTGGCTTACCGGGGAGTATTCTATAAATGCGGAAGTTTGGATTGCCTGGCACAAGGTGATCGACGGAGTAAACCATTACGGGATTTATTTTGATAAGATCCGTGATGCGGATAAAGATAAGATTTTTAGTTTTTTAAATAAGCATTGCTATAGCGAAATGCGGGGTAAATGGTGGCCAGATGAAGCAGGATTTGAAAAAGGAGGTAACGATATGAATGATCATCGCATCTTCGAAAGATTTCCTGTGGATATTGCTGCCCGGTATCTGGATCCGGATACCGGTAAAGAGGGTTTGGCTAAGGTTCAGGATGTCAGCGCCAAGGGCTTAGGCCTGGCAGTTAGTGAGCAATTAAGGTTAAATGCTGCTTTAGAGATTTGGCTGGAAATGAAAAACAAAGGAGAGTCTTTATATACCCGGGGTAAGGTAGTTTGGGAGAAGCCGGCAGGAATAAATAACTATCGGCTGGGAGTCGAGCTGGAAAAAGCCGATTTAATGGGAATCTCCCGGGTTTTTAGAATCTAATTTTAAAACAAAAAAACTTGACCGGAGCCTGAAAATATGTTAAATTTTAACATTACGTCTTTATTATCATCTATCCCCTTGGGGCAAATCCCCGCTAATAACGGAAGGAGTAAAAAGGATGTGGCGTAGAAGCTTTGGTATTCTTGTAATTTTATTGCTTAGTATTATAGGTTGTTCCTCAAAAGGTGTTGATTCAAAACCTACCGTTTCTGTCTGGCATTGGATGACTGACCGCGATGCCGCTTTCCAGGAGTTAGCTAAAAAATATGAAACTTTAACCGGCGTAAAAATAGATTTCCAGCTTTATGCCCCCTCGGATGCTTATTCTCAGAAGATCCGCGCTGCTGCCCAGGGCATTAACCTGCCGGATATTTTCGGTATATTAGGCGAGAAGAGGGATTTCGCTTCTTTTGTCAAAGCCGGGCATATTCTGGATCTTACTGCTTATATGGAAGCCAATAGCAGTAATTGGAAGAATAAATTTTTTCCCAAGGCGCTGGCGGTTAATGAATTTGCTCCCGGAAATAGCTATGGGATCAATCCGGGTATCTATGGCGCTCCGATTGATATCATGACTATCCAGATGGTCTATAATAAGAGTTTATTTAAAAAGTTAGGATTAAACCCGAACCAGCCACCGAAGAATTTTACGGAATTTCTTGCCCTGGGCCAGAAAATAAAAGATGCCGGATTGCAGGGAATGGTTTCCGGATGGGGAGAGGTTTGGATGGTTGATTGTTTTGCCAATAATTACGCTTTTAATATTATGGGCAAAGATAAAGTTTTGGCTACGATTAAGGGTGAAGTTCCTTATACTGACCCTGACTGGATCAAAGTGTTGGATATTTTTAAACAGATGAAAGAGTCTGGTATTTTTGCCAGCGGTTTAGTAACTATGATTAATAAATCCGCCGAACAGCTTTTTGCCAATGAAAAAGCTGTTTTTGCTTTTAATGGCTCCTGGTGCGTTAATGTTTACAAAGGCATGAATCCTGACCTGGAGTACGGGGCAATGCTTCCTCCGGCAGTAGATCAGAAGAATCCTATGGCTATCTGGGGAGGCGCGGGTTCATCTTTTATGGTTAACGCGCGTTCCAAGAATAAGGAAGAGGCAGTGAAATTCTTAACCTGGCTTACTGACCAGGACCAGCAGGCTTATCTTGCCCAGATGACTAATAATCTGCCGGCAAATAAAAACAGCCTTTCTAAGATTCCGGAAGTATTGGCGCAATTTTCCCGGGGAATGGATTATGCGACGCACCCGAATATCTGGGGAGTTTCTGAATTCTCGTTGGTCATTGAAGCCTGGGACCGGGGCATCCAATCGATTATTATCGGAGAGAAAACTCCGGAACAAGTGGCCGCGGATGTCCAGAAGATTAAAGACCGTGAGTTAGCTAAAAAAAGGGCAAGATGAAAATAAAGGAAACTTTAGAAAATTATCTCTTTGTCTTTCCGGCAATAGCGATATTTTCTGTATTCTATGTGATTCCTTTTTTCTGGGTTTTCCAGCTTGGGCTCTTTGAATGGGACGGGATCTCTTTTACCAAGATTTTTGTCGGGCTTGGTAATTTTAAAGAAATATTCCTGCAGGATAAAAATTGGTGGCAGTCAATGTGGAATGCCACTTATGTTACTTTTATCGCTCTTACTTTTCAGAATGCCGTAGCTTTTATGCTGGCCTGGGCCTGCGACCGCGAGATAAAAATGAAAAACTTTTACCGCGTGATCTTTTTTATCCCGCCGGTTCTTTCCGAAGTAGTCGTGGGGATGGCCTGGAGATTTATTATTAATGATATTGAAGGGGCAAATATTATTAACCGTATGCTGGCGGGGATGGGTTTTCCCAATCTTATGCATAATTGGTTATCTGATCCGAACACGGCTTTAACCACAGTAGCTTTAGTCCACTGTTGGAAAGGTTTTGGCTGGGGATTTTTGATATTTTTGGCTGGTTTACAGACTATTCCGCGTGAACTTTATGAGGCGGCGCGCGTTGACGGGGCAAATGCCTGGCAGTCATTTAGAAAAATTACTGTTCCGTTAATGATCCCGGTGGTTGTCCTGGTTGCTATACTTACGGTTTTAGGCACGATGCAGGTATTTGTTTTAATTGTCAGCCTGGTCGGCGGAGAGTTTGCCGGGCACACTTCAGTTCCGGTGTTAAGAATTTTAGCTTCGATGCGCGGCTCATCGCGTTTTGGCTATGCCTGCGCTCAAGGGATTACTTTTGGTTTGGTGTTAGTGGCTATTTCTTTTATTCAATATCGATTTTCCAAGAAGGAGCGTTAAGTTAAAAAATGAAACACGCAGTTTATTATAAAAGTAAAAAAATAATTGTAAATACGCTGATCCATTTATTCCTGATCAGCGTGGCCATAACCTGCCTTTATCCTCTTTTGTGGATGATTGTTTCCAGCCTTAAAAGCCAGGATATGATTTTTAAGGATATTTCCCTGATCCCCCGGCAATTTCATTTTGCGAACTATGTTTTAGCCTGGCAAGAAGGTGGGTTTGGGCGCAACTTTCTCAATAGCATATTCTATACTGCGGCAGTAGTTTTAGGAATTGTTCTGGTTTCTTCTATGGCCGCTTATGCTTTTAGCCGGCTGCGTTTTCCGGGAAGCAAATGGCTGTTTATTATGTTTATGGCCGCGATGATGATCCCTATCCCGGGAAGTTTTGTCGCGCTATATGTTTTATTAAATAAACTGCATTTAAGGAATACTCCTATTGGTTATATACTTTGTATGATTAATGTAGGGTTATCTACAAGCATATTTTTACTTAAAACTTTTTTTGATAAGATGCCTAAAGAATTAGAGGATGCCGCGCGCATTGATGGTTGCTCTAAATTTGGGTTGTGGTTTCACGTTGCTTTGCCGTTATCTAAGCCGGTTTTGGCAGTAGTTGTGGTTTTTAATGCTTTGGCTGTATGGAATGAGTATATCCTGGCCTTAATTATTTTTGATAATCGCCAGTTTATGCCTTTGCAGGTAGCTTTACAGACATTCCAGGGTGAGTTTGTGACAAATTATCCCTTACTTATGGCCGGGCTGACCATAACTGCTTTACCGATTATTCTAGTTTATCTTTTAATGCAGAAATATATTATTAAAGGCGTAACTCAAGGGGCGTTAGTCGGCTAATGCGTAAAATTATCGCTTTAACATTTTTATTAGTTTTTGCTTTTAGCGTTAACGCTTATTGCGCACAGAAGCCAGCCTCCGGAGATTTAACTACTAAATCCTGGATTGCCCACGGTAAAAAAGATATCGAAGCTACTTTTAAATATACTCAGGAGTGTATTGATTTATATAAAGATGAAGCACAGCAAGAGCAGAAGGAATTAACTGCTTTGCCTAAAAATAAAAAAGAGATTGAGGCAGTGCAATCTTTAAATGATGTGGCTACCTGTTATTTTATCCAGGCGGAGAGTTTCATGCGCCAGGAAAAAATAGATGAGGCCAAAAAAATATTTAAATTGATTATTGATAAGTATTCTTTCGGCCAGGCCTGGGATCCCCGCGGATGGTTTTGGTCGATCAAGCTGGCTGCCGAGCAGAGTATCAAGAAGATAGAAACCGGTTCGATTGAGGTTGAGCAGAAAAAGCAGGTTAGTCAGCTGGTTACCCGCCTGACTTTGTTTGATCCGGGCACAGAAAATTTTGTAGATTATGAAAAATACGGAGAGTTTAAAAATGTCGGCACCAAAGATTATCAGTATGTGATTACTGACCAGCAGGGGTTAATGCAGGCAGTCGGCGAAGGGGTATATCCTAATGCCGGCGCTATCAGAAAAGACCCGATATTTAAAGAAGTTATTAAAGATAAGCGCCTGGAAGGCCCGCTTTGGGATTTTTTGTATTCACCGGATCAGCAGGCGGCATTTATTAAATGGGCAACTTCTAGCGAACCTCAGGGAGTAAAATTATTCTGTACCGCTATTATTCTGGAAAAGGCGGGGTTAATTAATCAGGCCATTAAATGTTATTACGCTATTGTGGTGCATTTTCCCGGAAGTTATGGCTGGACTTATTGGCATACACCCTGGTATGTGGGGCAAGCTGCAATTGCTAAAATTAATTTTCTACTAATGCGTAATCCTCAGCTGGGGTATAAATTAGAAGGCGCTGAAATCAACATTATCAATGGTTTTGATAATAGTATCTCTAACGATATTGCCATAGCTAATCCGGGGAAGTTCGTCAAAATTGACCTGGAGGTTGAAAGTAAAAAAGTTAAACCAACCGCGGATTCTTTAACGATTAAGAAAAAAGTAGGTAAAGGCAAGGTCCGCTTAGTGCAATATGAAAATGATGATTGGCAATTATTAGTTGAGGATAAGCCTTATATTATTAAAGGGGTAACTTACGCGCCCACTAAAGTCGGCCAGTCCCCGGATGAAGGCACATTGGGGAATTGGATGGAAGAAGATTTTAATAAGAACGGTTTGATTGACGGGCCATATGATGCGTTTGTAGATAGAAATAAGAATAATTTGCAGGATGATTTCGAGCCGGCAGTGGGAGATTTTAAATTAATGCAGGATATGGGAATAAATACCATCCGTCTTTATCATCATCCGCTTAAAATAAATAAAGAGTTAATGCGTGATCTTTATGAAACTTACGGTATCCGCATGATTGTGGGAGATTTTCTGGGTAAATATGCTATCGGGTCCGGGGCGGCCTGGAATCCGGGCACGGATTATAATAATGAAGAGCATAAAAAGAATATGATTGCTTCCGTTACCCAGATGGTTAATGAATTTAAAGACGAGCCTTATGTTTTATTCTGGCTTTTAGGTAATGAAAATGTTTACGGTTATGCTTGTAATGCTAATGAACAGCCGGAAGCTTTTTTTAAATTTGCTAATGAAGTCGCCAAAATAATTAAAGCTATAGACCCGGAGCATCCCGTGGCTATCGCCAGCGGAGACATTTTATTCTTAGATAAATTCGGCAAGAATGCCCCGGATATAGATATTTTTGGCACTAATGCTTACCGTGGAGAATACGGGTTTGGCGCTTTCTGGAGGCAGGTAAAAGAAGAAGTAGGTAAGCCTGCTTTTATCACGGAGTTTGGCTGTCCGGCTTTTGCCGAGAGTAAGAGCATGGATGAATCGGAAGAATTACAAGCGCAATATCATTTAGGTTCCTGGGATGATATCGCGCAGAATATGGCTTTTGCGGGCAATCAAGGCAATGCCTTGGGGGGAGTAGTTTTCGAATGGCTGGATGAATGGTGGAAAGCTTATGAACCGGCGATTCATGATTCCAAAGGATTATGGACAGGCCCTTTTCCTGACGGGTATATGCATGAAGAGTGGTTAGGGGTAGCCAGCCAGGGCGATGGGAAATTAAGCCCGTTTTTAAGGCAGTTGCGTAAAGTATATTATATGTATCAGAAAAAGTGGCAATAATATTAACACGCGGCGCTAATCGGAATTGCGCCGGTGTGTGTTTGTACACAAGGAGGTGGGTATGAAGAAGTTATTAGCAATGTTGTTAGCCTTAGGCCTTTTAGTTCCGGCAATGGCCGTAGCTGAAGATAAGGCTGCCAGCCCTAAGGAGTTTGTGGTTTTCTCGGACAAGAATTCCAAAGATAACCATTATATTCCTTCCGGTTGGATGGGTGATTATGGCGATATCAAAATGAATGATCAGTCTGCAGATAATCCGCATGGCGGAACGACCAGCATTCAGTTTGTTTATAGCGCTAAGAAATCACAGGGCCAGGGTTGGACAGGTGTTTACTGGCAGAATCCAGCGAATAACTGGGGAAATAAAAAAGGTGGATTTGATTTAACGGGTATGACCAAACTTACTTTCTGGGCACGCGGAGCAAAAGGCGGCGAGGTAATTCAGAAAGTAATGGTTGGCGGAATCAAGGGTACCTATCCTGATTCGGTAATGGTTGAGATGGGGCCGATTGAATTAACGGATACCTGGAAACAGTACTCAGTTAATTTAGTAGGCAAGGATCTTTCTTACCTTAATGGCGGTTTTGGTTGGACTACGACTGCGGATTTAAACCCCGATGGAGCTACATTTTATTTGGATGATATAAAATTCGAGGTTGACGCGCAGTTAAAGCCCGAAGTTGCAAAGCAGCAGGCTGTGCCATTCTATATTTATGCTGACCGCTCCAGCGTCGGCAACCATTTTATTCCTTCCGGTTGGATGGGTGATTATGGCGATATAAAATATGATGGTGCTTCCAAAGAAGATGCTTATTTAGGAGATACTTGCATCAAGATAGTTTATAGTGGAAAAGCTACTCAGGGAGCGCGTTGGGCAGGAATTTTCTGGCAGAATCCAGCGAATAACTGGGGTAGTGTTGATGCCGGGTTAGATCTTTCCAAAGCTACTAAACTTACTTTTTGGGCGCGCGGAGTAAAAGGCGGCGAGCGCATTGAAGAGTTTAAAGTTGGTGGTATTATGGGAGAATTCTCGGATTCAGATAGCGCAACTATTGGTCCGGTGATTTTAAATAAAGAATGGACACAATATACCATTGATTTAAAGGGCAAAGATATGTCATATATTATCGGTGGTTTTGCCTGGTCAACTAATGTCGATAACAACCCGGAAGGCGCTACTTTCTACCTTGACGAAATTAAGTTCGAATAATAAGAAATTCAGTACGGTTATGGCTACAGGTTACAGGCATTTTTTGCTTGTAGCCTGTAGCTTTTTGTTTTTATTTAATTTTTGCGGGTGTACCCCGAAACCCGGCGCATATATTCAGAAACTAAATAATAAACATTACCGTTTGATAGTTAATGGTTCTGCTTACATCGTTAAAGGAGTTTGTTATAATCCTGTTCCGACCGGTAGTAACCATGAGTATGATTGGTGGAGTGATAAATCTAAACCCTGGATAGCCGATGGTAAATTAATGAAAGAAATGGGAGTTAACACCATTCGTCTTTATCAAGGGCATGAAAATTCAGAAGAAGTGAAGCAAGTTATCCGCGATCTTTATAATTTATATGGTATTCGTACGCTTCTGGGCGATTGGTTAGGGTTTTGGGAGTACCCCTGCCCTTTTTATGGCGATGCTAAATTTCAGGATAAAGTAAAAAAAGATGTTTTAGATATGGTGAATTTATATAAGGATGAGCCGGGTATATTAGGGTGGATTTTAGGAAACGAAAATAATTATTCTTGCCTGGGGCATGTAAATCCCTGGCCGGATGAAAATGTTGATAAAGAGCCTGACCCTCAGAAGCAAAAAGCAATGCGGGCAAAGATTTATTATTCTTTTGTTAATGATTTATCGGTGGCGATACACAAGATTGATTCCCGCCATCCCGTAGGCCTGGGTAATGGAGAGTTGGTGGGGTTAGAATTTGCTAATAAATTTTGCCAGGATGTTGATTTTGTCGCCTGTATTATTTATCGGGGTAAGACTTTTGGAAATCTTTTTAAATCTTTAAGAATGACATTTGATAAGCCCCTGCTTTTAGCGGAATTTGGTGCGGATGCTTATGATGCGTATTTGAAAAAAGAAGACCAGGATATGCAGGCATTTTTCTTACAGTCGCAATGGAATCAAATTTATGAGAATCTGGCGAACAACAAAATTGGCGCGGGAAATTGTATCGGCGGGACTGTTTTTGAGTGGACCGATGAATGGTGGAAACATAATTCCAACAGCTCAGAGACTTGGGATGACCAGGATACGGAAAGCGGCTGGTCTAATGGCAGTTATTATTTTGATATTCGTGCTGTCGATAATATGAATATGAATGAAGAGTGGTTTGGTATTGTGGCTTTGGGTGAGCAGTTGGAAAATGGCTTAAATAAACGTATACCGCGTAAAGCATATTATGTGATCAGGGAGTTTTGGAAGCATCCGGTTTTAATAAAAACCCGGGGCAAAAAGATTTAGCCAAGGAGAACCTATGTGGATAAAATTTATAATTACTGTATTTATTTTTAGTTTTTCTTTTTTGGCGCCTGTTTTTGCTCAGCCAGCTGCTGTCCAGGGTAGTAATTCTGCTGATAGTTGTTGCGCTAACCTGGAGAATGAGAAAATAAAATATTTTAAAGAAAATCAGTACCCGGAATTTATAAATTTTCTGGATAGTTATAAAATGGATAACAAACTTAATAAATCCTGCGTTGATTATTATCGGGCTCTGGCTAGTTTTTCCCGGCTTAATTATTTAGAAGAAAAACAATCCTGGGATGATTATTTTGCCAATGGTAATGATTATCGTGATCAGATTGTCCAGGGAGCTAACAAAGTTATTGCTGAATCGAATGCTGCTGATTGTT
>JAQTRA010000031.1 GCA_028712045.1 Candidatus Omnitrophota bacterium
ATGTGGTTAATGCCGCTTTAATTGGCGCGGATATTTGCACTATTCCTTATCTGGTGATTGAGCAGTTGATTAAGCATCCTTTAACGGATATCGGTATAAACAGGTTCTTAGAAGATTTTAAAAAAATACCTCAAGGAAATGTTAAATAAATCCCACAATTTTATAGCTTTTTGTTTGCTAAATTTTATTTTAGCGGTTAGTTGTATTTTGATTACCACTAAAAGTTTTGCTGAAGAAAGAGTTGGCGAATCGCCTTTAATTATTAACGGTGATAATGTCGAATATGCGGCGGACAGCAAAGAAGTGGTGGCTACCGGCAATATTGAAGTTATCTATAAAGGTTCAAAATTAACCTGTAATAAATTAAAGGTTAACATGTCCACCAAAGAAGGCCTGGCGGAAGGCAATGCCCGGCTGGAAGATGCCAAAGGCGTGGTCACCGGAGAAAAAATTGTTTATGATTTTGCGAAGAAAACCGGGGTAATCTATAATGCTGATTTCCGCGCTAATCCGTATTTTGGAAAAGCTAAAAAAGTTGAGAAGGTTAGCGAAAGTGAATTTGTGACTAAGGGCGGGTATTTTACTACCTGCAGTTTTGACCAGCCGCATTACCGTTTCGGAGTAAAAAAACTGAATATGTTCCCCGGGGACAAAATGCAAGCCCAACAAGCCACGCTTTATTTAGGCGCGGTCCCGCTTTTATACCTTCCCCGGTTTAATTATTCCATGAAAGAACCGATTATGCATGTACAGGTTGAGCCAGGTACCCGCAAGGATTGGGGCCCATATATTTTAAATACCTGGCGCTATAATATCACGGATAATATTAATGGCAGAGTTTCCCTGGATTACCGCAGTAAATTAGGGTTTGGAGAAGGCTTTGAAATTAATTATGCCAAGACCCCGATTGGAAAAGGTGATTTTAAATTTTATTACGCGAATGAAGTACCTAGCGATCTACCAACTGACGCGCCTACAGAGTTTCAGCGTTATTTTTTGCGTTTACGCCATAAATGGAATATTGATGAACGCACCAATGTTACTGCGGAATTTTATAAAATTACTGATGCCAGGCGCAAATATGATTTAACCCGCAATATCCTTAAGGATTATTTTTTCCGAGAATACGAAAAAGATGTTGAGCCATTAAGCTACGCATTATTCCATCACGCCTTTAATTATTCCAGTATAGACGTTCTTTTACAAATGCGGACTAACCATTGGTTTAATCAGATAGAGAAATTGCCCGAGATAAACTATAATTTGCCAAGTTTACAACTTGGAGAAAGCCCGCTATATTTTGAAAGTATTAACCAATTGGGTACTTATAACAAAAAAGGTGCTGATAGTGGAGCGGTTATGGGTAGTGATTTGACTGATACCCGGTTGGATACCAAGAATACTGTTTCTATGCCCACCAAAATTGGTTTTATTCGATTCAGGCCTTTTGTTTCATCGCGTCAGACTTTTTATGATAAAGGTGCTAATGACCAGGATGGAATTATCCGCACAATTTTTTATAGTGGCGCAGATATGTCTACTAAGTTTTATCGTATTTTCGACGTTAAAACTAATGCTTTAGGTTTAGATATTAATGGCCTACGCCATATTATTACGCCAAGTATTGGTTACTTATATACGCATCCACCCACTATCCCAACCAGCAATATCAAACAGATAGATGCGGTTGATGCCATAAACCGCGGCAATACTGCTGCTTTAAGTTTATCCAATAAATTACAGACCAAACGCAACGGCCAAAGCATAGATTTGGTGGATTTATTGGTTACGACTAACCTGGTGCTTGATCCCAAATTAGGGGATAATGCTTTTTTTACTCCCCGCCCGGGTGAAAATCTAAAAGATAATTTTGATGATATTCTTTTTAAATTGAAGGTGCTGCCGTATTCCTGGATGAGGCTTGAATCCGATGTAACCTTTGAACATTCAGACCATACAAATATTAATTACAATAAATTTTCCTTAATTAATTATGATTTAAGTTTTGACCTGGGTAAAGAACGTTCATTTACTATCGGCCAACGTTATGAAAGAAAAGGCAGCAATGAAATTACTGCCGGCCTGCATTGGCGCTTAGGCCCTAAGTGGAAATTTGGTATTTATGAGCGGTTTAACCTTAAAAAATCCAGTGCCCTGGATTACGGTTTCCAGGAGCAGGAGTATACTTTAACCCGGGATTTACACTGCTGGGAGCTGGATATTACGCTAAATAAAAAAGAGATTTCCGGGACTACGGTTTTCTTTACCTTTAGGCTTAAGGCTTTCCCTGAGAATGAATTTGGATTTGATCAGTCCGTAACTGAAAAGAAATCCGGCGCGGCGTAAAATTCCAATTAAAGAGGTTTAAATGAATATTTCGATTATCGGTTCAGGTTATGTTGGGTTAGTTACCGGAGCTTGTTTTGCGGAATTAGGCAATAAGGTTATTTGCGCGGATAACGATATTAAAAAAATCTCCCAACTGAAAAAAGGCATCATTCCTATTTATGAACCGGGCTTAGAAGAGTTGATTAAGCTTAATCTTAAAAATAAACGGCTTAAATTTACTTCCAGTATTAGTACCGCGGTTAAAGCCAGTGAAGTAATTTTTATCGCCGTGGGTACTCCGGCGCTGGAAAATGGGGAAGCAGACCTGACTGGTATTGAGAATGTTGCCCATTGTATTGCCCAGAATATGGATGGTTACCGTTTAATTGTGGAAAAGTCTACGGTGCCGGTGGAGACCTGTGCCTGGGTAAAAAAGACTATCTCAACTTATGTTAAAAAAAGCCTTAAATTTGATGTAGTTTCTAATCCGGAATTCTTAAGAGAAGGCTCGGCAATTAATGATTTTACTCATCCGGACCGGATTGTTTTAGGTTTGGAAAGCGCCAAAGCAAAGCAGATTATGACTAATTTATACAAACCGCTAAATCGGCCCATCTTAATTACTAATATCAAATCCGCTGAACTGATTAAACATGCCTCTAACGCTTTCTTAGCGACTAAAATTTCATTTATCAACGCTATTTCGCAGATTTGCGATAAAGTCGGAGCGGATGTAACTGAAGTGGCTCAGGGTATGGGGTTAGATAACCGTATTGGCCGGCATTTTTTGCATGCCGGAATTGGCTATGGCGGTTCATGTTTTCCCAAGGATTTAGAGGCTTTTATAACTATTGCCGAGAAATTAGGTTATGATTTTGCAATACTTAAAGCAGTAAAAAATACTAACGAAGAACAGAAGAAATTTGTTTTACAAAAAATTAAGGATGAATTATGGATTATCAAGGATAAAACCATCGCGGTCCTGGGCCTGGCTTTTAAACCAAATACTGATGATTTAAGGAATTCACCCAGTATCGATTTAATCCGGTCTTTAATCCAGGAAGGGGCCAAGGTCAGGGTTTATGACCCGAAAGCCATGAACAAAGCTAAGGAAAGCTTAAAAAATGTGATTTTTTGCAGTAATCTCTATGCAGCAGCTAAGGCGGCTGATTGTATTATTGTGGCTACTGAATGGAATGAATTTAAAGAACTTGATTTTACCAAGTTAAAAAAGATCCTGAAGCGTCCGCTGTTGATTGATGGCCGGAATATTTACGATCCGCATCAGCTTAAAGCGCTTGGTTTTACTTATGTGGGGGTGGGCAGGGGAAATGGATAAAAATTTATCAGCAATACGCAAAAAAATAAAAAATAAACAGTTAAAAATTGCTGTTATCGGGCTAGGTTATGTGGGTTTTCCGCTGGCTATTGAATTTGCTAAAAAAAATATCCAGGTCATCGGAATTGAAATAGATACTGACCGGTTAAACAGCATTAAGCGAAAAGAGTCTTATATCAGCGATGTTTCTACTAAAGAATTAAAAAATTTGCTGAGTAAGGGTAATTTTTGCGCCACTGCGGATTTTTCGGTTATCCAAAGTTGTGATGTTGTCCTAGTCTGTGTTCCCACGCCTTTAAAAAGGAAAAATCTACCGAATATTTCTTATATTAAAAATGCCGTCAAATCTGCGGCCAATTATATTAAACCCGGGGCTTTAATTGTTTTGGAAAGCACAACTTATCCCGGTACCACCGAAGAGGAGCTTTTACCGATTTTTGAAAGCTTCAAATTGGAACATGGCCGGGATTTTTTCCTCTGTTTTTCACCGGAAAGAATAGACCCGGGCAATACGGATTTTCCGGTGAATAAAATCCCCAAAGTTATCGGAGGGATTAACGCCCAGGCCACTTGTTTAGGAGCTGAGTTTTATAAGATTATTATTGATAAGGTTGTCCCGGTATCCAGTGCTCGGACAGCGGAAACAGTCAAATTATTAGAAAATACCTTTCGCCTGATTAACATCGGCTTAATTGATGAGCTGGCTATGATGGCGCATAAAATGAATATTGATATCTGGGAAGTCGTTGCCGCCGCAGCCACTAAACCTTTTGGTTTTATGCCGTTTTATCCCGGGCCAGGCGTAGGCGGCCACTGCATCCCTAAAGACCCTTTATATTTACATTGGAAGGCTAAGAGTTTTGGTTTCCACTCGCGCTTTATCCGGCTGGCATCTGATGTAATCAGCTATATGCCGGAATATGTGGCCATGAGGATTCAGGAAGCTTTGTTTAAGAAAAACAAGAAAAGCAAAACTGCTAAGATCCTGGTCGTAGGCGTAACTTATAAAAAGAATATCAAAGATTTGCGCCAATCCCCCAGTATTGATTTAATTAAAAGCTTGGAAGCAAAAGGGCATCTGGTATCTTACTATGATCCGCTTATCCCTTACCTGAAAATTAAAGGCATTAACCTTAAATCAGTTGAACTAACTAAAAATAATCTGGTTAAATTTGATTGTGTGGTGATCGCCACCGATCACTCGACGATAAACTATAAATTTTTATTGGATAATGCTCAGCTGATTTTTGATACGCGCAATGTTTACCGGGGCGCGGCTAAAGAAAAGGTAGCCAGGCTATGAGTAAATTTTTAGTTACCGGAGGAGCGGGTTTCATTGGTTCGCATATTGTGGAAAGGTTGGTTAAAGATAAGCAATATGTGCGCGTTTTAGATAATTTTTCCAGTGGCAAGATTGCTAATCTAGAAAACGTAAAAAACAAGATTGATTTAATTAAAGCCGACATCTGTTCAAAAGAAAGTTGTTTAAAAGCAACCAAAAATATAGATTTTGTTTTACATCAGGCTGCTTTAAGAAGTGTGCCTAAGTCCATGAACGCGCCACATGAATATAACCGCGTAAATATTGACGGCACCTTAAATATGCTGGAAGCGGCCAGAGAAAATAAAGTTAAACGTTTTGTTTTCGCATCATCCAGCTCAGTTTACGGCGAAGTAAATGTTTTTCCGGAAGTTGAAACATTTATACCCAGCCCAATTTCGCCTTATGCTTTAAGTAAACTTACCGGAGAGCATTATTGCAAGATATTTAGCCTACATTTTGGCCTTCCGGCAATTGCTTTACGTTATTTTAATGTCTTTGGCCCGCGTCAAGCTTTAGACGATGAGTATGCCGTAGTAATTCCTAAATTTATCAATTGCTTACTAAATAACCAGCAACCTCCGATTTTTGGTAATGGTAAACAATCTCGCGATTTTACATTTGTGCAAAATGTGGTTGAGGCAAACTTACTGGCGGCGAAAGCCAGCAAACTGAATTATGGCGTATTTAATGTTGCCGGAGGAAAAGATACTACGATATTAGATTTGGTAAAGATCTTAAATGAAATTTTAGGTAAAGATATTGGCGCTTTACTTTTAGCAAAGCGAAAAGGGGATGTGTTTAAAACTCTGGCAGATATAAAATCATCAGGCAAAATATTAAAATACCGGCCAGTAGTTGATTTTATTGCCGGCTTAAAGATTACTGCTGGATATTGGAAAAATAATGCCTAAACAAACTGTGCTGATTACCGGAGGAGCGGGTTTTATCGGCTGCCATTTGTGCCAAAAACTGCTGACCCAGGATTACCAGGTAATCTGCCTGGATAACTTTATTACCGGAAGTATCGAAAACGTAAAACCGTTATTAAAAGATAAAAATTTTAAGCTTATCGAACATAATGTCTCGAATTATATTGAAATTACTGATAAAATTAATTATGTTTTACATTGCGCTTCATTAGCTTCTCCGATAGATTATCTTAATTTCCCGATTCAGACGCTAAAAGTAGGTTCATTAGGTACGCATAATGCTTTAGGTTTGGCTAAAAAGAAGAAAGCGGTGTTCTTGCTTTTTTCTACCTCCGAAGTTTACGGCGATCCCCTGGAACATCCGCAAAAAGAAAGTTATTGGGGTCATGTAAATCCTATTGGAGTGCGTGGTTGCTACGATGAATCGAAGCGTTTTGCCGAAGCAATGACCATGGCTTATCACCGCGTACATAAACTAGATACTAAAATTGTGCGTATTTTTAATACTTACGGGCCAAAAATGCGCCATCATGACGGCAGGGTAGTGCCTAATTTTATATTTCAGGCATTAAATAATGCTGCTTTGACTATTTATGGTAAAGGTGGCCAAACCCGGAGTTTTTGCTATATTGATGATTTAGTGGAAGGGATTTACCGTTTAATGCTTTCCAAAGTAAATGAACCAGTAAATTTAGGAAATCCCCATGAATTTACGATCAGGCAATTAGCAAAATTAGTTTTAGAATTAACTGGCTCAAAAAGTAAGCTGGTATTAAAACCTCTTCCGCAAGATGACCCTAAACAGCGCCAGCCGGATATTACCAAAGCCAAAAAACTTCTGGGTTGGCAACCCGTAATTTCTTTAGAAGAAGGCCTGAAAAAGACTATTTCCTGGTTTAAAAGATAACCTCCTCAAATAACACACATAATCCAGCCCTTTCCTTGACAATCCGCCTGAATATGTTATACTTTGCAATATTTCGTTAAATAGGGAGGAATACTATGGTTATGGAAATATTTAGTAAATTAAACTTTTTGGATTTACTTATTCTAATCATATTACTTAGAATATGTTACGTTGCTGTAAAAACGGGCCTGCCAATCGAATTTTTTAAACTTTTGGGTGTGCTATCGGCAACATTTCTTTCCCTGCATTACTATACTAAACTATCAGATGTCATCCAACGCCGCTTTTTTTATAAAGATGTGCCTTTAGAGTTCCTGGATTTCTTAATTTTCTTAATTTTAGCTGCTATTGGATATTTGATTTTTGTTCTTTTACGCAGTATGTTTTACCGTTTTATGCAGATGGAAGCTACCCCTAAAATTAATAAGATCGGTGGGTTTATCCTGGGTTTAGTAAGAGGATTTTTTACCATTGGATTATTTGCTTACATACTCACCATTTCTAGTATTGGTTATCTTAACCGCAGTGTTGAGCGTTCTTATCTGGGAAGCAAGGCGTTTTCTATTGCTCCAAATACATATAACTGGTTATGGAATAATTTTGTTTCAAAATTCTCTCCGGATGAGAAAGCTAATACTACTGTAACCGAGGTTACGGGTAAATTTGGAAACAGATGAAACTAATTAATTTTTATAATTTAGTCGTTAAATTCGGCCGGGCTGCTGATCCGCGCAAGGACAAGGCAAAGATCAAATCTTTTCCGGATTCAGCTATTCTTTTTGGGTCACCTGACCAAGAGATAAAAAAAATCATGGTTGGTATTGATATTGAGGTGGCGGAGTTATTGCTGGCGGATCGAATTCGGCAAAAAGAAGGTTTAGATTTAGTAATTGCGCATCACCCAGAAGGCAAAGCTTACGCGGGTTTGCATGAAGTTATGGCTTTACAAGTTGATCTCTTAAGCCAGGCAGGCGTTTCCAGGAAAACAGCTGTAAAATTATTAGAAGCCAGAATGCAGGAGGTGCAGCGCAGGGTATTGCCTCAAAATCATACCCGGCCGGTTGATGCGGCCAGGCTCTTAGGCCTGCCTTTTATGAATATGCATACTCCAGCGGATAACCATGTCTACAAGTTTTTAGATACTTTATTTAAACAAAAAAAACCTCAAAGAGTAATCGATATAGTGAATATTTTAAAAACTATTCCGGAATATCAGATCGCCGATAAATTCAATACCGGGCCCCGGATAATTTTAGGTAATCCTCAGCGTGCGGTAGGGAAAATATTGCTGGAGATGACCGGAGGTACCGAAGGCTCAAAAGATGTTTTTGATAAACTGTATAAAGCCGGGGTCAGGACTTTAGTATCCATGCATTTAAGTGAAGAACACTTCAAAAAAGTCAAAGACGCTAATCTTAATGTGGTTATCGCCGGCCATATATCTAGTGATACTCTGGGGTTAAATCTGCTTTTAGATAACTTAGATAAGGCTGCAAAACATCCATTCCAAGTAGTTAGTTGTTCAGGCTTTACCAGAATTAAAAGATCATAATCAATGTCTAACCTTATACCCGAAAATATTTTAGAGGATATCCTCGGTCGCGTGGATATTGTCGAAATCATATCCGGCTATATTTCACTTAAGAAATCCGGCAGTAATTTTAAGTGCAATTGCCCGTTTCACCATGAGAAGACTGCTTCATTTATGGTTTCGGCCGACCGGCAGATTTACCATTGTTTTGGCTGCGGTGAATCCGGTAATGTGTTTAAGTTTCTGATGCGCCATGAAAGAATGTCTTTTCCGGAAGCGGTGGAAATGCTGGCTAAAAAAGCCGGGATTAATTTACCTAAACAAGATAATCCTAAACTGGCTGAAGCAATCAGTTTAAACAGCCAGCTTTATAAATTAAATGCCTTGGTGGCAAGTTTTTATGAGCTTAATCTGCAAAGTGTTAGCGCGGCTGCTGCATTAGAGTATTTAAAGAAGAGAGGGATTAATCCGGAAAGCATAAAAGAATTTCGTTTAGGATTTGCCGGCCAAAGTTGGGATACTTTGATTAATTTTCTCCGGTCAAAAAATGTCAGCCTGGGTTTGATCGAAAAAGCCGGTTTGGTTTTAGCCAAAGATGGCGGCGGGTATTATGACCGTTTTCGTAACCGCATAATATTTCCGATCTTTGACAATCGGGATCGGGCCATCGGTTTTGGGGCCAGGGTAATGGATAATAGTTTACCCAAATACCTCAACTCTCCGGAAACCCCGGTTTATGTTAAAGGCCGGAACCTTTTTGGGTTAAATTTATCTAAAGACCATATCCGGGATTTAGATTGTGCGATAATTGTGGAAGGTTACCTTGATTTTATCATTCCTTACCAGGAAGGATTAAAAAATATTGTTGCTTCGCAAGGCACGGCTTTAACTTTAGAGCAGATTAAATTACTTAAACGTTACACTAATAATGTAGTGATGATCTATGACGGGGATACTGCCGGAGAAATTGCCACTTTAAGAAGCCTGGATATGCTTATTGAAGAAGACCTGCATGTCAAAGTAGTCCCTTTACCAGCCGGAGTAGACCCGGACACTTTAGTCCGCCAAGAGGGAATTGTATCTTTTAAGAATAAAGTTGAGCAGGCTTTAAGCCTTTTTGATTATAAGCTTAAAATTTTAAAAAGCCGCCATAATATAACCGAGCCGCATGATAAAGGAAAAATAGCTTCGGAAATGCTTTCTACGATTAACAAGTTTAGCAATGCTA
>JAQTRA010000032.1 GCA_028712045.1 Candidatus Omnitrophota bacterium
GATCTTTGATATTGCTTATTTAAGAAGTATTCCCAACTTAGTGATTATGGCGCCACAAGATGCGCAGGAATTAGAGGCGATGCTGGAGCTGGCCCTGGGGCTGAATAAACCAGTAGCAATAAGATATCCCCGGGCGACTGCAGTTGTTTCGGTTAATCCCGGCGCTGCCTTAAAATTAGGTAAGGCAGAATTAATTAAAGCCGGCACAGATTTTACTATTCTTGCTCTGGGAACTATGGTGGCGGTGGCTAACGAAGCTATAGAGATATTAAGCCAGGAGAATTTTTCCGGCGGGCTGATCAATGCCCGGTTTGTGCATCCACTAGATCTGGATTTGATTAAAACTGTTTGCGCAAAAACAAACTTTGTTTTTACCCTGGAAGAAGGAATCCGGGATGCTGGTTTTGGCTCGGCGGTTGTTCAGGAGCTTGGCCAAAAAATCGTGCGGCTTGGTTTGCCAGCCGAATTTATTCCGCATGGGGCCAGAAGCTTGCTTTTAGAAAAATATGGGTTAACTGCGCAGGGTGTCGCAGCAAGTATCCGAAAGGTTTTAAAGAACAATGGCTAAAATTGTAATTAATGCTGATAAATGTAAAGGTTGCCTTCTTTGTGTAAGTTTTTGCCCCAAGGGCTTAATCAAGAAAAGCCCGAACTTAAATAAAAAGGGATTAAATTTTGTAGAGTTTACTCCGGATGGTGATTGCCTTGGTTGCCTGCAGTGCGCAGTAATCTGCCCGGATTGTTGTATTGAGGTATATAAATAAATATGTTAAAGAAAAGAATATTAATTTCCGGTAATGAAGCAATTGCCCAGGGAGCAATCCAGGCGGGGTGCAGTTTTTATGCGGGTTATCCGATTACTCCGCAAAATGAGCTGATTGCTTATATGGCTAAGTATCTGCCTAAAGCTAATGGCGTTTTTATCCAGGCCGAGTCAGAGTTAGCCGCGATCAATATGGTTTACGGGGCTTCTGCCGCTGGAGCGCGTTCAATGACTTCATCATCCAGCCCGGGGATAAGTTTAAAGCAGGAGGGGATATCTTATATTGCCGGTTCTCAGCTTCCGGCGGTAATTGTGAATATTATGCGGGGTGGCCCGGGTTTGGGTAATATTGCTCCGGCGCAATCAGATTATTTTCAGGCGACCCGCGGTGGCGGCCATGGTGATTACCATTTAATAGTTTTGGCTCCTGGCTCGGTGCAGGAAGCCTATGATTTGACCCAAAAAGGTTTTGATCTGGCGGATAAATATCGTATTCCGGTAATGATTTTGGGGGATGGGGTCCTCGGCCAGATGATGGAGCCGATAGAATTATCCACTGCCAAAATTAAAGCTCCGGCAGTAAAACCCTGGGCGCTTGGCGGATGCCGGGGAAGAAAACCTAATATTGTTAAATCATTTTTCCTGCGGGAAGGGGCTTTGGAAGCGTTTAATCTCAGGTTACAAAAACAGTATGAAACGATTAAAAAGAAAGAAGCGCTTTTTGAGAGCTTATTTTTAGAGGACGCTTTAGTTGTCATTGTGGCCTACGGCACCATGGCGCGAATTGCTAAAAGCGCGATTAGTCAGTTAAGGTTATCAGGAAAAAAAATAGGATTGATCCGGCCGATTACGCTTTGGCCATTTCCCCAGGCAGCTTTTAATCCGGGAAATAAAAAAAGAAAATATTTAGTAGTGGAAATGTCCTACGGCCAGATGCTGGAGGATGTAAAGTTAGCAGTTAACGGCAAACAAAAAGTAAAATTTCTTGGCCGCTCCGGCGGAGGAATGCCCAGTGAAAAAGAAATTATTAATCAGATCAATAAAATAATCTAATGGAAAAAATATTTGTCCGCCCAGATGCACTCTATGATTTGCCTACGCACTATTGCCCGGGTTGCGGCCATGGGATTGCGCATCGTTTAGTTGCCCAGGTAGTTGATGAATTGGCTATAAGAGAGAAGGTAATTGGTATCGCTCCGGTGGGTTGCGCAGTCGTAGCTTATGATTATTGGAATTTTGATTGTTCGGAGGCAGCCCATGGCCGGGCTTTAGCGGTGGCCACGGGCATCAAAAGAGTGCATCCGCAGAATATTGTTTTTACTTATCAGGGGGACGGAGATTTAGCGGCAATTGGCACGAATGAAACTATCCATGCGGCAAACCGCGGAGAGAACCTGACGGTAATTTTTATTAACAATGCGGTTTATGGAATGACCGGCGGCCAGATGGCCCCGACTACGCTTTTAGGCCAGAAAACTTCTACTTCGCTCGACGGCCGGGACAAAGCAAAGCACGGTTACCCTTTAAAAATTTCCGAGATGTTGGCATTGTTACCCGGAGTTTATTCTATCCAGCGGGTATCCCTGTATAATCCGCAAGAAGTATTAAAAACCAAACAAGCTATTAAACAGGCATTTCAGAATCAAATTGATAATTTAGGTTTTTCATTGGTCGAAATTTTATCTCCTTGTCCGACTTATTGGGGGTTAAACCCTAAAGAATCCCTGGATTGGATCAGGGATGTAATGCAAAAAGAGTTTCCATTGGGAAAAATCAAATGATTGAGCGCATAATTATTGCCGGAAGCGGCGGCCAGGGTGTAATGTTATTGGGTAAGGTTTTAGCCGAAGCAGCTATGCGGCTGGGTAAATTTGTTACCTGGTTTCCGGCTTATGGCCCGGAGGTCCGCGGAGGAACTAGTCATTGCATGGTGACGATCTCGGATTGCCAGATCGGGTCACCTTATATTGATCAAGCCGATACGGTTATTATTTTAAATAATCCTTCATTGGATAGATTTGGTGGCCGCGTCAAAGATCAAGGTTTATTGATCCTTAATTCTTCTTTGGCTAAAGCCGGGAAAAATAAAAAAGCGAAAATATTGCAATTTCCCTTTTCTGATATTGCGATAAAATTAGGCAATATCAGGGTAGCCAATATGGTGGCCCTGGGTTGCTATCTAGCGGAAAAGAAAATTGTTAAGATTAGTCAAATGCTGGAGGTATTTAAGTTTATGGCTCCGGCCGGTAAAACTAATATTTTAGAAATTAATGAGTTAGCTTTAAAAAGCGGAGAAAAATTAGTCCATGGTTAGAGTAAGGTTTGCCCCTAGTCCGACGGGAAATTTGCATATTGGCGGAGGCCGGACCGCGTTGTTTAACTGGCTTTTTGCCCAATCTCAAAATGGCAAGTTTGTTTTAAGAATTGAAGATACGGATCAAGAGCGTTCTAAAAAAGAATTTGTCGATGAGATACTTTTTAGCCTGAAGTGGCTGGGCTTTAATTGGGATGAATTGTATTATCAGAGCCAGCGTTTTGACCGGTATCGGATGCACGCGGATAATTTGCTTAAAAAAGGATTGGCTTATATCGAAAAATCCCCGGAAGGCAAAGAAGCAATAATTTTTAAAGTACTTCCTCAAAAAATAAGCGTAAATGATTTAATCCGCGGAAAAATTGAGTTTGATGCTTCTTTAATTAAGGATCAGGTATTAATTAAATCTGATGGCACGCCGACTTATAATTTTGCCTGCGTAGTTGATGATGCCGAGATGAATATTACGCATATTATCCGCGGGGATGACCACATTTCCAATACTCCCAAGCAGATGCTTTTTTATTCTGCTCTGGGGTTTGCTTTACCGGAATTCGCCCATCTACCCTTAATTATGGGAGTAGATGGCGGCAGGCTCTCTAAAAGAACCGGAGCCACGGCGATTAGCGATTACCGTAAGATGGGTTATTTATCCGAGGCTTTACTTAATTATCTTTTATTGCTCAGCTGGGCTCCCGGGGATAATCGCGAAGTAGTTAGTATTTCCGAGGCAGTAAAATTATTTGATATCAAAAATGTAAATAAGACTGCCGCTACCTTTGATTTAAAAAAGCTGGATTGGATGAATAACCAATACCTTAAAAATGCTGATCCGGAAAAGTTAGCAATTGAGCTGATCCCTTTGTTAGTTGAGAAGAATTATATTAAGCAAGATAGCTACGATCACGCTTATCTTTTGACTTTAATTAAGCTGTTTCAGGCTAGACTCCCCCGGTTAAATGATTTTGTGGATTGGGCGGATTTCTTTTTTCTCGATGATCCCGTAATGGATTTAGCCGCCAAAGAAAAATATTTAGCCGGCGATTTATCCAAAGAGTTTAAGCTTTTTGTACAGCGGCTGGATAGTTTAGCCACTTTTGATATCATTAATATCGAGGATAGCTTTCGTAAGTTAGTTGCTGAATTAGGCCTTGAGGCTAAAAAATTAATTCACCCGATCCGGGTTGCCCTGACCGGTAAAACTATCGGGCCGGGGTTATTTGAAGTTATTTATTACCTTGGGTTAGAGCGCAGTAAAGCCAGATTGCTGAAATGGGTTAAACAATAGGGGGATAAGCATGCTGCTAAAAAAGATGGCTTGGGGAATATGTTTCTTTTTGTGTTTAACTTATTTTTTCCCCCCCTTAATTTGTTTTGCCGATACCGTGGTGCTTAAATCCGGCCAGGTCATTGAAGGGAAAATTATCGAGGTCACTGAAAAATATGTGAAAATTAATTTTGACGGAGTGGATGTTACTTATTTTCAAGATGAAATTGCCTCGATTAATCAAGGCAATGTAAGCAATGCGGCGAGTAAAGAATTAACTTCGCTTTATGAAGCCTTTAACGCCAGCAAAAATGCAGTAGAAGATAAAGGCCAGCTGAATGAACCAGCTGGATTAACTCAGCCGGCTCAGCCGGCGGTTAATGAAAATTCTATCCTCTTACCCGGGCTGGAAAAAAGCCAGGATCCGTCAACAACTGTGCAGGCGGCGGTTTCTCAATTACCTAAACAATATCAGGACCTGATTAAATCTAAGTTACAAAGCATGCAGGGATCGGCTAGCGCTGACCAGCCTGCGGTTATAACGCCCAATGATTTGTCCAGCCTATCGACAGAATATCAGCAGATAATAAAATCAAGCCTGGAGAAAATCCAAGCTGATAAGCAAACGCCAAAAAATTAAATTTTCTGCCCCCTCTTGAAAAGCACCGGTAAATTATGTTATATTTACTTATAGGCGAGGGGTAAACTACCAGCGGGCAGGCAATGCCCAGAAATCAAAGCCAAAAAATTTCCCCTTGCCTAGTTAAAGTCGCCTTGCCGTAAAAGCAGAGGCGGCTTTTTTATTGTGCCTTAAAGCCAACAATTCACTTGATTTAACTTTTTATCCACGATATACTTTTTACACTACTGCCCTGTGGTCTAATGGTAGGACACAAGATTCTGGATCTTGTTATCATGGTTCGAGTCCATGCGGGGCAACCAATTTAATCTCTTAAAAATCTAGATGAAGAGATAAAGCTTACCCTGGTTAATTATATTAATCAGGGTATTTTTTTATCGCATTACAGTTGTAATGCGGGGAATAAGGTTGACATTCTCAAGACGCAATATAGACTATAAGAATAATTCTTATTGTGGATGATTAACCCAGGAGGGTTCTATGCAACCGCCTTGTAAACTCAAAAAGTTTTATTTAGTTTTATTAACAAGTATGCTGATTTTATCTTTAGCGGGATGTTCGACATGTTCAAAAACCTCCGTCGGAAATCAAATTCAATTTCAGAAACATTCGATTGATAATGATGTTTTTACAACTCTTCAAAGAACAGTGGAGCCTGCCGCAAAACCTGCGCAAGCGATTCGTCTGGATGAGATCTCAAAATATAATCAATACGGATATGGTAACTGGACTTTTGGTGGTTCGCTTAAATCTGAAACGCGCAATGATATTATGTCGTCGGCTTATAATGGAGACGTGGTTACTAAAAAAGTAAAGCTTTTAAATTTCTTTACGATCACCGATATTCATATCACTGATAAAGAATCTCCTAACCAACTAATCTATCTGCAACGTCTGCATCCCACCTTGCCGGTCGGTGCTTCGCTATATTCAGGAATTATGTTGTTTACTACTCAGGTTTTAGATGCTGCTGTGCAAACGATAAATGCCTTACATAAACAAAACCCGTTTGATTTTGGTATCTCTTTAGGGGATACCTGTAACAGCACGCAGTACAATGAATTAAGATGGTATATCGATGTTCTTGACGGTAAGGTTATCCATCCTAGCTCTGGTGCTCATTTAGGAGCTGAAACTATAGATTATCAGAAACCTTACCAAGCGGCGGGGTTAGATAAATCAATCCCCTGGTATCAGACCTTGGGCAATCATGATCATTTTTGGATAGGTTCAATTCCAGTAGATTATAGTCCTAGAAAGGATCTGCGCCAGTCTTATCTCAGTGACGAAGTATTTGCTACGGCAGATATTCTCGCAAATCCAACGTTAATAAATAACCATGATTATTATATGGGCGTATTTGATGGCTCGACTCCTTATGGCGATATAAAATATGCGGGGCCAGTTGCAGATTTTAAGACTACTCCTAAAATTGTCGCTGATTTGAACCGTCGTTCGCTTTTGAGAACGGAGTGGATGAAAGAATTCTTTAATACGGCTACTAATCCAGTTGGTCACGGTTTCAATTTGGTCGACGCCAACAATGGTTTTGCCTGCTATAGTTTTGTGCCGAATACAACCATACCAATTAAGGTTATTGTGCTCGATGATACTCAAAAAGAAGATGACGGTTCTTTAGATATTCACGGGCACGGTTTTCTTGACCAGGCACGTTGGGATTGGTTAAAAAAAGAGCTGACGGATGGAGATGCTGCTGGCCAATTGATGATTATCGCTGCGCATGTACCCATAGGCGTCGAAGTGACTGCTCCTAACTCTGAGATGGGTTGGTGGACTGACCCTCAGAATGTTGTAGCCTTACCGGATCTGATTGCTGAACTTCAGAGCCATCCAAATTTAGTTATGTGGATTTCGGGACATCGTCATTTAAATACGATTAAAGCATTTATTTCACCTGATCCAATTAACGCCCCCGAAAAAGGTTTCTGGCAGGTGGAGACTTCCTCATTAAGAGATTTTCCGCAGCAGTTGAGGACCTTCCAGATTTATCTTAACAGTGATAATACAATTTCAATCGTTACTACCAATGTTGATCCGGCAGTTAAAGACGGAACGCTCGCTGCGACATCGCGTAAATATGCTATCGCGGCAGAGCAGATAATCAATGCAAATATATACGATTATAATCCTACAAATGATCCAACTGTAAAAGCAAGGCCCAACGGATCATATAATGCAGAGCTGCTAAAGCAATTGACTCCGGCAATGCGGGAAAAATTGGCAAAATTAGATTTGACCGGTATTAGCGACCCTTTGCCATCCTGGAATAATACCGCGCCGAAAAAAGCCATTGTCGCTTTTATTGAAGATGTGACTAAGCCCGGCTCGCTAAATTTTGTGCCGGTTGAGGAGCGCATTGCTACTTTTGATAACGACGGCACGCTCTGGTCGGAGCAGCCGATATATTTTCAGTATTATTTTGTTTTTGATCGGATTAAAGCGCTCGCGCCGCAGCATCCGGAGTGGGTAAATCAGGAGCCTTTTGCCTCGGTGCTCAAAGGCGATTTTAACTCTGCGTTAGCCGGTGGCGATCCGGCACTAATGGCAATGCTTATGGCTACGCAGTCGGGAATGACTACTGATGAATTTGAAAAAATCGTTAAGGAGTGGATCTCTACCGCGAGGCATCCTAAAACTAAGCGGCTATATACGGAGATGGTCTATCAGCCGATGCTTGAGCTGCTTGTTTATTTACGTGCGAACGGATTTAAAACTTATATTGTCTCCGGCGGCAGCGTTGAATTTATGCGTCCCTGGGCGGAAAAGATCTATGGCATTGTACCTGAACAAGTCATTGGGACCAGCACCAAGATGAAATTTGAACTTCGAAATGGTTTGCCGGTGCTCGTGGAAATTCCGGAGTTAAACTTCGTCAATGATCGAGAAGGAAAACCTGTAGGCATCGAGTCTTACATTGGCCGTCGGCCGATTGTTTCGTTTGGCAATTCGGATGGAGATCAACAAATGATGCAATGGACTGCTGCTGGCAGCGGAGCGCGCTTTTGTCTTTATGTGCACCATACCGACGACCAGCGTGAATGGGCTTATGATCGTCAGTCGGCTATCGGCCACTTTGATAAAGCTCTCGACGAAGCTTTGGCCAAAGGCTGGACAATTGTGGATATGAAGAATGACTGGAAGATTATTTACTCGGGTGATGAACAAAAATGAAAGTGATGCGTAGAAATATAATGTTTTTTTTGTGTTTGGTTTTGTCGATTCTGGGTTTTGTGTTCATTGGTCCTGCTTTTGCTGGGGAGCAAGGGCATTATGCTCCTGCTCCGATGGCGGTGAGAGATTATGTTATGCCGACTAAAGGTTTTTATCTGATTGGCTATGATACTTATTATCACGCAGATAAGATGAAAGATTCTAGCGGCAACACGCTTGACTCAGTGAGCGTTACAGGTTCATGGGGAGGGACGGTTAGGTCAGTACCGGTTACTATAACGGGTACGCTTAACGCGAACTTGGATTTTAGCATACATAGTGCGATGCAGACTCTGGCATTTGCCTGGTCAACCGATAATAAAATTTTAGGCGCTGATTACGGGTTTATGGTTATACCATCTTGGGGTTATACCAGCGTCAATGTCGCGGTTCAAGGGACAGCGTCAGGTACGATTAAAGTAGGATCGCATTCTCGGGATTTTTCCACGGGGGAAGAAGTTAAGATTAAGGGGGAGCAGTGGGGGTTTGGGGATTTAATTGTTCAGCCGCTGTGGTTAGATTGGCGCGGGAAGAATTATGATCTTGCTTTTAGCTACGCTGCAACGCTTCCGACTGGCGCTTATGATAAAGACAAAGTTGCTAATGTTGGTATGGGATTTTTTTCGCAGCGCCTGCAGGCAGCTACTTATTTCTATCCTTTTGAAAATAAAACCACGGCTTTTATGTTTACTCCTACCTATGAATGGAATAGCAAGAAAATCGATACGGATATTCAGCCGGGCCAGACCATGACCATTGAATATGGCCTAAGCCAATATGTGCATCCGCGTGTTGAAATTGGGCTTACCGGGTATAACCAGTGGCAGATTACTGATGATTCCGGAAGCGCGGCTACGGATAAATCTAAGAATACTATTAGCGGTGTTGGGGCGCAGATTGTTTACTGGGCGATTAAAGATAGATGTTCTCTTACCGCAAAGGTAAGCCAGGAGTATGCCGGCAAAGACCGGCTGGAAGGGCTTTTTGAGTCGTTGAACTTTGTGTGGATTTTTTAAACCTGTCCTACTTATCGGTAATCTTTAATAAATAGATAAAACAGGCGGCGATCAGCGGCAAAAACAATAACGGGGTATATTTTAGCATTGGTTTATTAAACAACCTTGCCGCGGATAGGTACCAAAAGTCAAAACCTTGGTAGCGCGGAAAAATAGAAGTATCAATTTTTGTATCGGATTTTATTCCGAATTCTGAAAGAGAATACAGGCTGTTTTTCTTAAGTATTTTATGTTTTAGTATAATTATTGAGCCGATAATCTGAGCGGGCATTCCCTTTTTTAACCCTTCCTGTTGATTAGCGTTACAGATCTGCAGATATTCAAGATTTC
>JAQTRA010000033.1 GCA_028712045.1 Candidatus Omnitrophota bacterium
CTTTTCAGGATCAAACTAAACAGTTATATTTTACAACTGAGAAACTTAAATTATTGATCAATAGATTAGGCCTTAAGGCTAAGGTAATCCGGGGGGATTTTTCAGTTTATGCGAATCGGCTTAATTTACTAATCCAATTTTAAAAAATAAGGAGCAAGCTTTGAAAGTAAAAAATGCCGGGTTTAAAAACAAAAATATAAAACATTTATGTTCCGGAGGAGGCGCAGCAATTCCTCTATTTAAGGTCTTTATGCCTAAAAGCGTCATGAAGCCGCTTAAGGAAGTTCTTTTCAGCGGTTATATCGGAGAAGGGCCGCGGGTGGAAGAATTTGAACGTAAACTTGCGCCCTGGTTTGGCAGCGAAAATATCTTAACCTTAAATAACGGCACTTCGGCTATTCAATTGGCGTTAAGGTTGGCCAATGTCGGTTATGGCGATGAAGTTATTTCCACGCCGATGACCTGCGTGGCCACTAATGAACCTATTCTAACTATCGGAGCCAAGATTGTCTGGGCGGATATTGATCCGCATACCGGCAATATTGATCCAGAAGATGCCGCAAAAAAAATAACTAAAAAGACCAAAGCGATTATTGCGGTCCATTGGGGAGGGTATCCCTGTGAATTAGAATCGCTTAATAATCTGGCAGCTGCCCAAGGCATCAAGCTGATCGAGGATGCCTGCCATGCTTTTGGAGCAACCTATCAGAATAAACCAATCGGCTCGCTATCTGATTTTACCTGTTTTTCTTTTCAGGCAATTAAGGAAATCACCACTATTGATGGCGGTGCTTTGGTATGTAAATCCCTGAAAGATTATAAACGGGGCAAACTGCTTAGGTGGTATGGCATTGACCGGACAACCAACCGTAAAGATTTTCGTTGTGAAGAAGATATCGCCGAATCTGGTTACAAGTTCCATATGAATGATGTGGCGGCGGCAATTGGTATTGAACAGTTAAAATATGTCGGGGTTAATCTTAGAAAGAATCAGGTTAATGCTACGCGGTATAACCAGGCGTTTTCAACTTTAACTAACATAGCGCCTTTAAACTACAAAAATGACAGAATGAGTAGTTATTGGCTTTATACTTTACGGGTTAAGAATCCGTCTGCTTTTATTGAGTGGATGAAAAAAGCCAGGATAGTTACCTCTCAGGTCCATGCCAGAAATGATTTACATTCTATATTCAAAGATTTCAGGGCGGATCTTCCGGGAGTTGATGAATTTATGTCCAGGCAAACAAGTATTCCCGTGGGCTGGTGGCTTACGCCTAAAGAAATATCATATATTATCGGTAGAATAACAAAATATTAACTTTGTTTCAGGGCGGGGAGATAGAGCGAAATGAAAGTTGCTTTGGTTGCTTTCGGTAATGAAGAAAGTTATGGGCTGCTTGTGGCGGGGGGTGAATTGTTGCGCCATAATCAGGAGATCAAGTTTTTTGACGCTGAAGAAGACAATGTTATTAGCCAGGTTTGTCTTTGGGAACCGGATTTCATATTTTTTTCCCCTATGACTACATTTTTCCCCAAGGCTTTGCAGATCAGCCGGGAAATAAAAAGCAACCTTCCCAAAGCTGTATCGGTTTTTGGCGGGCATCATGCGATTTCTTCTCCGGAGATATCCGGGATAGCCGGGGTGGATATCGTGGTTGTCGGGCCGGTGAAAGGTTCAATTGAAAAAATCCTAAAAAAAGAGCGGGGTACAATACGTACTGTATTATCCACTCCTGATGATCTGGCTATGCCGGCCAGGAATGAATATTACCGGGATATCCCGAGAATGGCCAGCCGTTACCGGAAAATTATGTTATCTATGCTTGGTTGCCCCTGGAATTGTTCTTACTGCAGTTCATCTTCGGGTAATATGAGTAATATTTTTGGATTAGCTGCGCATAAACGATATTATCTTTCCCGCCGGCCGTTTTCGGCAATCATCGCCGAAGCCAAAGAGCTGCTTAAGCATAAAACAGTGGAAATCGAATGGGTTGACGATGATATTTTTTCCGGAGCAGATATTGAGTCTTGGATTCCGGAGTTTGTCAGTATCTGGGAAAAAGAAATCGGCCTTCCGATGTATGTTTCGACAACCTCTTATAATGCTTTGCGAATGTCCGATAATGCGCTGGCTAGCTTACGCCGGATAGTTAATTGTGTCGGATTAGGAATACAGGCTATCCGCCCGGAATCTCTTAAACTGTTTAACCGCTCTTGGGATAATGAGGCAAAAATGAAAGCAGCTTATGCTAGGTTGAGCTCGCAGGGTTATGCTGTTAACCTGCAATGTATTGTCGGCTTACCAGTGGAGGATCCGGTGGAGGACGCTCTGGAAACTATTCAAGGGCTGCAGCGCATCGGTCCAGGAAGTATCTGCTCATGTTACCCTTTAATGATTTACCCCGGGACAGCCATGGAGAAATTATGCGCCGAAAAAGGATTTTTAAAGAATGCCGCCTGTAACCAAGATACAAATAGCGGGAATCCCGGCCTGGCTTTCCCCGCCAAGACAACGAAACAATTAAGGAATATCTGTAAGCTGGCGACATTATTTGTTAAATACAATATTAGTGAAAAATGGATGCGCGCATTAATTGATATTGATTTAGACGATGAAACGTCCAAAGCTTTAGCTACGGTGAGATATTTTGAATGTGTTAATGACCGCCTGAAAGGAAAAGATAAGCAAGAAGAGGCGATATTTACGGAAATCATGCGCAGCACAAAAATAAGGTATTAATTTTATGTCAAAACATTTAATTATTCTGGGTGCGGGAATTTCCGGGCTAAGCGCAGCCTGGCGGGCCAGTGAGAATAGTATTAAAGTAGATGTTTTTGAATCTGGCTTTTCTGTGGGCGGCTTAGCCGGAACCATGCGCCAGGGCCAATACTCTTTGGATGTCGGCCCGCATTCTTTTTTTTCTGATGACCAGGAGATCGTTAATCTGGTTTGCAATTTGTTTGAAAATAAACTGCAACCTACCCCCCGAAAGGTTAAATTTTATTACCGGGGCAAGTATATGGATTATCCATTAACTGCCCACGGCGTGCTTTTCCAAATGGGCCCCTTAGCCAGTATTCAGGCAGTGGGCAGTTTTTTAAAAGGTAAAATCTTTCCGAAAAGGCGTAATTTTATTGCCGGAGAAGATGAAACTGTTGAGGATTGGGCAATTACAAACTTTGGGGGGTATCTTTACCGGACTTTTTTTAAGCCCTATACTGAGCAATTTTGGAAAGTGCCTTGCTCAGAACTATCTTCAAGATCTATCCCAACGCATACCCGGATGAGTTTTATAAATACTCTGAAGTTGTTGCTGCATCAAAAAGCCAATAAACAAGGCAAGTCTTTGATTGAGCGCGAGATGCGGCCTACTTATTATCCGGATACGGGTTTTGTCGGGATTGCTGAAAAAATAGCTAAACTTATTGAAAAAAATCATGGCCAGGTCCATCTGGGGAGCGAGGTTACTCAGGTTACCCAGCTTCCTAATGGAAAGATGCGTATTGCTTATAAATGTAATGGCAAGAAAGAGGAGATGGAGGCTGATCAGGTTATTTCAACTATACCGTTGTCTCTGCTAGCTAAAATGTTTGCTCCTGCTTTTGCGCCGAAAATATTAGCCTCAGCTAATAAGCTGGAGTACAGATCGTTAGTGGTGCTGGGAATGCTCACGCAAAAACAGAATATTCTTAACTGTGGATATGCCTATCTTTTAAACCGGCCATTCAATCGTATCTTTGAGATGAATGAATTTAGCCTAAAGACCAGCCTGCCCGGAGAAAATATTATTGCGGTAGAGATACCTTGTTTGTCAGACAGTGCTATTTGGAAAGCAACTAAAGATGAGTTGTTTAATATGTGTATCGCTAGCTTAGCTGAAGATGGTTTTATCGGCCCGGGTGATATAAAAAAGTTATTTTTAGTTAAAGCACAGTATGCTTATCCTATTTATCGCAAAGATTACGCGGTTCATCTGGCTCAGGTTAGGGATTATCTAAAGAAATATAGTTCTCTGGCTACCCTGGGTAGATGCGGTGAATTTATGTATATGGACATAGACGAATGTATGAAAAGAGCGTTTAGCCTAATTGATAACTTAGGCTAAAATTGACGTAGTTTTGGACAGCCGGTAACGAGTATTTAGAACAATGAAAATAATTAAATTATTAATTGCCGATACGGCTGGGTTATATCCTCCTTATTCCGGCGGCCCGAAAAGAATCTGGAACTTATATTCTAATTTAGGAGAGGGGTTTGATGTAACTTATATTGGCGTAGATTGTGGTTTAAGTAAGAAATATACCAATAGGAAAATTAAGGATAATTTCAGGGAAATTATCCGGCCGATTACCAAGCTGTATTATTTATTTAGGTATTTTGAGCTAAAAATAATCAGAAATACAGTTTTTGATATTTTTATTCATACGGGTATGATTTTTGATCAAGGTTTTAAGCGGGAGCTCAATCAATGCCCGGCGGATATATTAATCGCTGCTCATCCCTGGATCTGTCCGTGTTTTAAGGTTAAAAAGGGCCAGGTATTTATTTACGATGCGCACAATTGCGAGCATGCTCTAATCAGAGAAATATTAAAAGGCAAATGGTATAAGGGTTGGGTATCTTTTTTTGTAAAATTAATTGAGGGATCTGCCTGTAGAAAGGCTTCAATCATAATAGTCAGTTCCGAAGAAGATAAAAAATTATTTGTTAGGCTGTACAGAATAGCCGAAGAAAAAATATTCATTATACCCAATGGCACTTGTATAGAAGCCGTGCCGGTTTATGAAAAAAGAAAAGAGGCCAGGTTAAAGCTCAATCTAAGCGAAGCTAAGCCGGTATTGCTTTTTATCGGCACGCACTATGGGCCTAATATCGAAGCTGCTAAATTTATTGTTGATGAGCTTGCACCTCAACTACCAGAATCAGATATTGTTTTGCTAGGATCAGTTAGTGAATATTTTAAAAATAATAATCTACCTAAGAATATAAGATTAGTTGGCAGGGTTAGCGATGCTGAATTATACGATTGGCTTGCGGCTGTGGATATAGGCATAAATCCGATGTTTAGCGGCTCTGGCGTAAACATAAAGATGCTTGATTATTTTTCCTCTGGCTTGCCGGTTGTGGCTACCTGGGTAGGAGCCAGGGGAATTAATGATGAAGATTCCAGATATTTTATTGCCTGCAGGAGTGATGAGTTTGTAGGTAAGGCAAAGCTACTTTTAAATAACAATGATTTACGCAGGGATTTAGGAAAAAACGCCAGAAAGTTAGCCGAGGAAGTTTATGACTGGAAGAAGATTTCCAAAAAATTAAGCTATAGGTTAAGTAATATGATGAAACCAAACGAAGCTATAAACCATGGATAAGCCCAGTATTCTCTATATAACTTTATATTTGCCTTTGCAAAACTCCCATGGTGGAGGCAATAGGATGTTTGAGCAGCTAAAGTGTTTATCTGATAAATATAATATTTCTTTAATCTCTTTTTTAAGGGATTGGGAAGAGTCGGGGGTGGAGCGGTTAAAACCGTATTGCCGCCAAATCAATACTGTAAATATTAAGGAAAGCAGGTCTAAGAGTTACTCTTTTGCCAAGCCGGGTTTCTTAAAAAATTATTATTCAACTGAGATGGCTGCCTTAATTAATAAGAAAATAAGCGCTGATGGTTTTGATATAGTGCAGTTTGAATACCTGCCTATGGCTCAGTATAACGATGGTTTAAAGATGAAAGCGAAAAGCGTCCTGGTGGAACATCAGCTGGGGTTTTTATGTTTAAAAAAAGAAGCAGAAGCAGAAAGTAACTTTTTAAAAAAAGCCGAGCTTTTGTTCAGGTATAACCGCCTTAAGGCTTATGAAATTAAAGCATTCAAAAATTTTGATCAAGTAGTTTTTATCAGCCGCTACGAATCAATCCGGGCGCATTTGCCGCAGGCGTTTGTTTCGCCCATGGGTGTGGATACAGAATATTTTAAACCGCAGAAAGTTAGTGATGAAGATATTGATCTGGTATTTACGGGAAATTTTGATAATTTTCAAAATGAAGATGCGATGATTTATTTCTCAAAATATATTTGGCCTTTAATAAAAGTAAAAAGGCCGCTGGCCAATATCAAAATTATCGGCGTGCATTCAAAAGAGCGGCTGGGATTTTTAAAAAATAAAGAGGGGATTGAAGTACTTGGCTGCCTGGAAGATATCCGGATGTACCTGAACCGGGCAAAAGTTTTTATCCTACCGGCAAGAATCGGCGGAGGGATGAGGGGGAAATTACTGGAAGCATTATCAATGGGTAAGCCGGTTGTTTCTACGGCTATAGGCGCGGAAGGCTATGCCGGAGATATATTAAAAGCAATTAAAATTGCTGATAGAGCGCAAGATTTTGCGGATAAAACTTTGGAAATTTTAGAAGATAAAAACAGGCGCCAGAATTTAGGGATAATCGGCCGCATAGAGGCAGAAAAAACATATAAATGGGAACATATTTTTTCAAATATGGACACGTTCTATGAAAGCATACTTCGCCATGATTAGATTTTCTATAATTATAGTTGCGTATAACTCTCAGGAGCATATAAAGCAATGTTTAGATTCTATATTCAAGCAGGATTTTACCAATTATGAGATAATCGTAATTAACAATGCTTCTAGCGACAATACAAGCCAGATATTAGATGAATACAAAACCAAAATTCGGATAAAAAACAACGCTAGGAATCTTGGTTTTTCTGCAGGAGTTAACGCAGGTATATCCCTAAGCACAGGAGAATATGTTTTAACTTTGAATCCGGATGTGGTATTGGAGAATAACTTTTTATCAGAAATTAATGATAATATTAGCAAGATGAGCAGTGATATTGGAATGATGGGGGTTAAACTTTTAAAAGCTGATTCAGCAAGGCTGATTGATTCAACTGGTTTAATATTAGCCAGGTTTTATAGATTTTTTGACAGAGGCTCCGGAGCAAAAGATAAGGGGCAATATGATAAAAATACAGATATTTTAGGGCCTTGCGCAGCCGCGGCTATTTATAAACGCCAAATGCTTAATGAGATTAAAATAAACGAGGAATATTTTGATAATGATTTTTTCTACCTTATTGAGGATTTTGATATTGCCCTGCGGGCCAAAAGAAAAGGGTGGAAGTGTATATATTTACCGAATGCAGTTGGTTATCATGAAAGAAATGGTTCTAAAATGGCCCACGGGTATAGGCAGTACTATTCTTTCCGGAACAGGTATTTCTTAATAATAAAAAATATCAAGATTTCGCCGCTTTTTGTATTATATTTTATAGTCTATGACATCCCGAGATTTATCTTTTTATTGTTTACCAATTACCGTTTTTTCGGTGCAATAATAGATGTGGGGCAATCTTTTAAAGTAATGCTGGAAAAAAGAAAAAGAATAATTAATCCGGTTAGTAAGAATATTAACGTCGGGGTGAGTAATGCTCAATAAGTTTCTTTTTGCAGCTTTATTTGCCTGGATCTCATTTTTTCCCGAGCCGGTCCAGGGAGAATATTGTGTATATACAATATTATTTTTGGCGATTTTTTTGCTGGGTTTATTTTTTAACAAAAACAACCTAAGATTATTCAGCCTTAAGGATTGGCCGCTGTGGTTATTATTGCTTGGTTTGCTTTCGGGAACTATTGTGGCCACAGATAAATCTATAGCCTGGACAACATATTCTAATCTGGTTTTGCCTTTGTTTTTACTTTTTTACTTAGGCAAAGGCTTGTTGGCTATTGACGAGAATGGGAACACGGTTAGCGCGGTTATCTGCATATGTAGCTTAATCGTGGCGATTATCGGGTTGGGCGAATTCTATTTCGGGAAAAACATTCTTTATGAGAATTTTATAATCAATATTTTTTATGAAAGATACAGGTTCGTCGGCCGGCCCATGTCTACTTTGCAAAATCCGGTTATTCTGGGAACGTATCTTTTGGGGTGTTTTCCTTTTGGCCTTTTCCTTTTAAAGAATAAATCAGTTAATTTAAGGCTGTTAGGGGTGGCAGCTTTATTATTATCTGCTTTTGTGATTATTCTGACTTTTTCGCGCGGGGTATTTTTGGGGTTTATGGTTATGCTATTTTTCTATTTATGGCAGGAGCATAAAACAAAGTTGCTTAAGGTTTTTGCTCTTTGTTTAGTTGCGGTTATTATTTTTTGTACCTTTCAAAAAAATGTAAATCTCACAAGGTTTGGCTTCCAGCGGTTAATCGCCGGAAGCTATGATAGCATTTTATCAGAATATCGGTTTGAGCGGGTCAAGATGACGGCCAGGATATTTAAAGATCATCCTTTCCTGGGGATTGGGTTTAATCACTTTCGGATTAGATTTAATGAGTATTGCAGCCTGGGGAATAGTAATGAAATCTATGAATTCAGAATACCGGATAATATGTATCTTATGTTTCTAGCCGAAACAGGGTTAATCGGTTCAATAGGTTTTTTGCTATTTATTGGTTTTTTACTTAAATCGGGATTAAAAAAAGTAAAGAATCGGTTAGATAGCCAAGGGCAAGTTATTTTTGTTTCCTTGGTGGCTTTAATCGGCTTGCTTATTAATATGGGCGCTTACGAATTATTTTACTGGTGGAATCCTTATTTGTTTTTTTGTTTACTTTGCGGGTTTGTTGCTGCGCCAAGAAGTAAATCAGCAAAGATTAATAAATAATATGACTATAGCCCAAGAAAAAAAATTATTTTTAACGGTTATTCAAGATACGATTTATGGCACTTATCAGGAAAAGCTGGCCAGCCTTCTACAAGAGAAACCTGATTGGCCGCGCTTTAAAGAATTAATTATTTATCATGAATTAGCGCCGCTAGTTTATACTTCTTTAAAAAATTTTTCCGCTTTAGTTCC
>JAQTRA010000034.1 GCA_028712045.1 Candidatus Omnitrophota bacterium
AAAAGCGGGGATTAAAATTAAAGCTGAAATGATCCAGATTTTTTTTGCGGTATTGTTATTGCGTAAAAATTTAAACATCTTTACCTCCTTAGTTAACTTGATTTATTATATTCCTAAAAAAGGGGTATTGCAAATAAATATTAACCGATATTGCACTTGCTGCATATTTTTTAAGGTAGTATAATAAACTTATGGTTAACGAAGAAAAAATTAATTTACTTTATGTAATTACTAAATTAGAGTTAGGCGGCGCGCAAAAGCAGCTTTTAAGCCTGGTTCGTGGCCTGAATAAAGAACAGTTCAGGGTATTTCTTTTTACCGGACAAAATGGGCTGCTGGTGGAAGATTTTTTGAGCATTACCGGCCTAAACCTGCGGCGTTGCCCATTTTTAGAAAGAGCTATCCATCTGCTTAAAGACCTGCTGGTGTTAATTGATTTGTTTTTGTTTATTAAGAAAAATAATATAAAAATAATACATACCCATAGCTCTAAGGCCGGTATTTTAGGAAGATTAGCAGCTAAATTAGCCGGGGTAAAGATTATTATCCATACAGTGCATGGCTGGAGTTTTCATGATTATCAGCCGATTTTCTTAAAAGGATTATTCATTTCTTTGGAAAGATTCGTAGCGATGTTTACAGATAGGTTAATTGTTGTTTCTGTTTATGATCAGCTAAAGGGTTTAAAGAATCATATCGGGGATCAGGCTAAATATAGCCTTATACATTATGGTATTGATTACACTGAATTTAATCTGACTAACTCATCTATTCGCAGTGAGTTAGGATTGAATAAAAATGATTTAGTTGTGGGTATGGTCGCTTGTTTTAAGCCGCAAAAATGCCCCCAGGATTTTATCAAGTTGGCTTGTTTAATCAATCGGGATATGCCTGAAGTAAAATTTGTTTTGGTAGGGGACGGGGTTTTGCGTAAGAGGGTAGAAGAGCTGATTGCCGCCTCGAATTTAGAAAAAAATATAATCTTACTTGGTTGGCGCAGGGATATTCCCGAGATATTGGCAGCTTTCGATGTTTTTGTCTTGACGTCTTTGTGGGAAGGGTTGCCGATTACACTTCTGGAGGCTATGGCAAAGGCTAAAGCAATCATCGCTACAGATACCGGAGGCGTAAGAGAGATAATTGAGGAAGGAAAAACAGGTTTTTTAGTTCAACCTCACGCTATGGATGAGTTGGCTCATAAGCTGGCCGGCCTGTTAAAAGATAGTGCTCTTAAGGTAAGGATAGGAAATTCAGCTAAAGAATCTTTAAAATATGATTTTAGGGCTGATAAAATGATCGATAATACCCAGGCTCTTTATAACAGCCTGATGAAAGTGACTTTGTGAATCCGGCCTTTAATGGTATAATAATACACTATTCGCAAGAATTCCTAATCCAATCTTGGTATGTTGATTAACTGTTTTTCCATATTTTTTAGCAGTTTTTTAGTCGGGATTTTAGCTATTTTTTTATTGCGAAAAATGGCATTAAAATCTGGCTTTTTTATGATGAAGGGCATTCCTTTGGTGGGTGGCCTCGGGATTGCCCTGGCTTTTATTCTGGGTAGTTTAGGCGGTTTGTTTATTTTTAAAGTTATTTCCAAAGAAATAACCGGCATATTGCTTGCTTCAACTGCGATGTTAATTTTTGGTTTATTTGATGATCGTAAAGAATTATCCATAAAAACCAAATTTATAGTCCAAATTATTGCTTCGACAATTCTTATTTTATCCGGCGTCAGGACAAATATTATCTATATCGGCACTTTAGCTAATATTGCCATAACTTTAATTTGGGTTATTGGAATTACTAATGCTTTTAATCACCTGGATATTATGGATGGCTTAGCTGCCGCAGTAGCGGTTATAGTAAGTGGAGTATTTTTAGCAGCTGCTCTGATTAATCAGGATATTAAATCCCTGATTCTGGCGTTAGCTTTATTATCAGGGGTTTTTAGTTTCTTAATTTACAATCTGCCTCCGGCTAAAGTTTATATGGGCAACTCCGGGAGCCATTTTCTGGGGTTTGTTTTATCCGCCGTTGCTATCGTGATTAGTTATGCTCCGATGGAGAGGAAGATCGCTTTGCTTTCACCCATATTAATCCTGGGCTTTCCGATATTTGATACTGTTTTCGTTAGTATCTTACGTTTGAAAAAAAACATTTTGCCTTTTAAAAAAAGCAATGACCACTTAGCTTTACTTTTTTTAAGATTAGGATTTTCAAAAAATAAAGCTTTAGGAGCTATGCTTTTATTGACATTGTCATTTTCTTTATCGGGGTTAGCTTTAATGAAAGTTTCGAATCTTTCAGGAATGATCCTTATATTGGTTATTGTTTTTGTGAGTATGGTTTTCATCAACAGGATGGCTAAACTAAAGGTTAATGATTAAGAAACGAATTCTTATCCTAGGCGCGGGGCTCACCGGATTAAGTGCTGCCTGGCATCTTCAAGAAAGAGGCATAGATTGTAAAGTTTTTGAAAAAGAATCTGAAGTAGGCGGGCTATGCCGTTCTAAAACAAAAAAAGGTTTTACTTTTGATTATGACGGCCATCTCTTGCATTTTAGGAACAAGCATTCCCTTAACCTGGTCAAGAAGGTATTAAGCGGTAACCTGGTTAAGCATCATAGAAATGCTTTAGTTTACTCCCACAATAGGTATATTCCGTATCCTTTTCAGGCGAATCTGCATAATTTACCATCCGAGGTGATCAAAGATTGCCTAAACGGCCTGATCCAGGCGTCAAAATGCAGGAATTTGGGAAAAAATAAAAAAGATCTTAATTTTTTAGAGTGGATAAACCAGAACTTTGGCAAAGGCATCGCTGAGCATTTTATGGTCCCTTATAATTCCAAGTTTTGGGGTGTTTCTCCTGAAGAGCTGACCTGCCAGTGGCTTGGCCGTTTTATTCCGGTTCCAAAGGTTAATGAGATAATTGCGGGAGCTAAAAAAAGAAATTGCAAACCTTTCGGTTATAACGCTTGTTTTTGGTATCCTCAAAATGGCGGAATATCAGAGCTGCCCAGGGCTTTAGCTAAACAACTTAAAAATATTCATCTTAATTTAACGGTTAAGGGTATAGACCTCAAGAAAAAAGAGGTGAGCTTATCAACGGGGAATAAAGAAAAATACGATTATCTAATTTCTACAATACCTTTACCTGAATTACCCGGCCTGCTGAAAGAAATACCCGAAAGAATATCTGATCAGTTTAAGAAATTAAGATGGAATTCTATTTTTAATCTAAGCTTGGGTTTAGCAGGCCGCGATAACCTGAAACGCCACTGGATATATTTCTCTCAAAAAGATATTTCTTTTTTCCGGGTGGGTTTTTTTCATAATTTTTCTTATTGTTTAGCGCCTCAGGGTAATGCCTCTTTATATATTTCAGTTGCTTATGCGCAAGATAAACCATTTAACCGGGTAGGTATAATTGCCCAAATTAAGGAAGATTTAAGGAAAACCGGTATCCTGAATGGCGAGAAAATCATTACCCAGCATATAAATGATATTAAATACGGTTATCCGATTTATGACTTTAACTATAATACTGCTACTAAAGAAATTTTAGGATTTTTGCAGAAAAATAAAGTTACTTCCTGCGGCCGCTACGGAGCCTGGCGCTATCTGTCGATGGAGGACGCCATGCTGGATGGACAAGCAGCAGCTAAGGGTATTATTTCTTAAATATGAAAACAATAATTAAGGAAATTTTAACCCGAAGAAATCTTATCCGTGAGTTAGTCCTCAAGGATCTCAAGCTTAGGTATCATCGCCCGGCCCTGGGTTTCTTCTGGGCATTCATTTTACCTTTGGCAACGGTTGGTGTTTTTTATGTTGTTTTTTCAGTTTTCTTGAAAGCTAAGACAGAAGAGGCGCCTTTTATTTTGTATTTAATGAGCGCGGTATTCCCCTGGGGGTTTTTTTATAATTCGGTTGTTTGCTCAACTACCAGCCTGGTAGATAATAAGAATTTAATCCGGGAATCTAAATTTCCGTACTATTTTTTACCCCTTTCAATTGTCCTGGCGAATATGATTAATTTTCTGCCATCATTGGTAATAATAGCCATAACCGCGTTATTTGTCCTGAAAGGACTGCCGCTATTAATAGTTTTTTTGCCTTTGGTGCTCTTAACCCAGTTGTTGTTTACTGTGGGCTTATCAATTGTATTTTCTTTGCTCTACGTAAAATACAGAGATTTGAAATATATGCTCGAAATAGGGTTAACGGTTGTATTTTATTTAACTCCTGCTTTTTATTCCATATATTTAGTCAAGAATTCTTTGCCGGAGTTTTTATTTAAAATGTACCTTTATAATCCGTTTACCGGAATATTAATTATTTATCGGGCGGTTATGCTTAAAGGTTTTTACGGTTTTATAGCCAAGGATATAAATTGGTTAACTCTAGTGATTACTTTAGTTTGCTTTTCTTGGGTAACTTTATTTTTAGGGTTTTTTATTTATAACCAGAAAAAAAATAATATAAATGATTATCTCTCCTGCTGATATGGAAGAAAAAAATAATCCTCACCAGTTATTTAAGGCGATTAAGCTAACCGGGGTGAGTAAGAAATATTCTCTGGCAGCAGGCCCAAGGAGTAAAAAAGCCGCTACGGAAGATTTCTGGGCACTGAAAGATATCAATCTGGATATTGATCCAGGCCAGGTAGTGGGTATTATCGGCAGAAATGGAGCCGGAAAAACAACGCTTTTAAATATTATGGCTGGTATTTTAACTCCTACTGCCGGTAATATTTCTGTTAATGGTAAGGTTATCGGATTATTTAATCTGGGCATCGGTTTTCAGGATGAGCTCAGCGGCAAGGAAAATATTTTTTTAAACGGAGCAATCTTAGGAGCCCAGCGCAGGGAAATTGAAGGCAGCTTAAACTCAATAATCGAGTTTTCAGAATTAGGAGATTTTATTAATATGCCTTTAGGAAGTTATTCTCAAGGCATGCGGCTGCGCCTAGGTTTCAGTATTATCGCTAATTTGGATTTTGATATTCTGGTGATTGATGAAGTTTTAGCTGTGGGAGATGCGTTATTTCAAAATAAATGCTTCCAGCGATTGATTGATTTTAAGCGCCGCGGCAAGACCTTGATCATAACTACCCAAGCTATGGATTTGATTGAGAGGTTGTGTGATAAGGTAATGCTTTTAGACCATGGATTTTTGCTTTTTAGCGGGGAAGTTTTAGAAGGTATAAACAAATATAAGAGCTTATTAAACACAGAAAAATTCTTTGTTGGCGTGACTAAGCAAAAAAAACCGAGTTTAATCGAAAATACAAAAAAATGGGCGGATAATATATCAGATTGGGGTAATAAATTTGGCGGTAAGGAAGTTGTAATAAATTCAGTAGAATTTTTTAATCAAGCTGGCCGAAAGACTAATTGTATCAATACTCAGTCTGCTTTAAGAATAAAGGTATCTTTTGCAGCAAAAGACAGGGTAGAAAAGCCGCATTTTGGCGTAGCCATATTTAGAAAAGATGGGGTATATTGTTACGGCCCAAATACTAAATTCGATAATTATATAATTCCGGAATTAAAACAAGGTGAAGGGTTTTTTACATTAGATTATCCCAGTTTATTATTGGCTGGGGGGGAATATAAGGTCTCCGTAGCGATATGGGATGAAAATGAATCTTTAGCGTTTGACCACCACTATGGTTATTATGACCTGGTAGTTGTTGGCGAAGATCACCAAGCCGGCGGATTTTTAAATATGCCTTTTGAAATTAGTTATTCTGGCGCCGGTTGCGGATTTTTTTCTTTCCTAAGCCGGAAAAGAAAGAAAACTGATATTAATCTGGATTTATTGGAGGATAAATTTGGGCAAACTTTAGAAAATAATAATATCAAAGTAGAATACGTAAAATTCCTGGATCATAGCGGGAGTAAAAAAGATATTTTCATGACCAATGAACGCGTTAAATTTACCATAGGTTTAGAGGTTAAACAGCCTGTAAATAAAGGCCTTTATCTCTGGGCTGGGATTTATAGAGATGACGGGATATATTGCCAGGGCTTAACTTTACCTTTAAAGGGTTGTAAAAATTATAATATTTTGTTTCCTAAATTTTCATTATTGCCGGGCCATTATTGTGTTTCGTTAGGTATTTGGGATTCTGTTGAAAATAAATTTTTAATGTATCAGCATGGGGTTTATTTGTTAAAAATGGTATTTGATAAGCCCGATCATGGCACGATTTATTTGGGCCATAAATGGAGATGGGAGAACAGCCAAGATGGATAAAACAGCCCCTTTGGTAAGTATAATCGTGGTTAATTATAATCGAAGCCAATACCTTAAGGCTTGTTTTGAGGCACTCGCTAAGCTTAATTATCCGGCCGGCAGAGTGGAAATCCTGATGGTCGATAATTGCTCGGATGATGATTCAGTAAGTTTTGTTAAAAATAATTTTCCCAAAGTCAGGATATTAGAAAATGATATAAATAATTATGCCCGGGCTAACAATCTTGGCGTAAAAAATGCTAAGGGAGATTTTATCGCTTTTATTAACAATGATATCCAGGTTTCTGAAAATTGGTTGAGCGGGCTGGTAAATGCCATGAGTAAAGAAAAAAGCCTGGGCGCAGCCGGCGGTAAAATATTGCTGGAAGATGGAAAAATTCAGAGCACCGGCCATGAAGAGTATCCGGATTTCTACTGGGGAGACAGAGGTTTCCGGCAGGAAGATAAAGGGCAATATGAGCGCCCAGAGGAAGTGCTGAGTTTGTGCGGGGCAGCAGTACTTTTTAGAAAATCCTGCCTAAAGGATGTAGGGTTTTTTGATGAAGATTTTATTATGTATTTAGAAGATGTAGATATGTGTTTTAGATGTACTAAGCATAAATGGAAAGTTATGTATGTTCCTGAAAGTATAGCTAAACATTATTTTCGGGGAACTAGCAGCGCTGAATCTGTAAGGTATTTTTCCGAAAGAAACAGGTTGTTATTGGTGGCAAAACATTTTCCCGAGCAATTAGGTAAAGCATTATATGGTAAGGGGTATTTTACGCAAGGCAAAAATAACATTTACGATATTTTCCCGCTTATCTTTATGAAGTTATTCGAGTGCCAAAAGATAGATGCCCTAAAAGCTAATTTACCGGTTATTTTTAAAAATCTTAAAAATATTTCAACTTTAGAAAAAAGTATTTTAATGGATGAAATTAAGAACCTGGTTATCCAGAAAGAAGCGTCTCTGGCTGAGTTTAGCCGAGTAAATAATGAGCTGGCTTGCGTAAATACCCAGCTTGATGGACAGATCCAGAAAGCCGCCCAGGACCTGGGGTTTAAAGATAAGCTACTTAAGGAAAAAGAAGCATGTTTAGCTGAATTGACGAATGTAAATGCTCAGCTTCATGAACAGATTCAAAAAGCCTTAAATGACATTGGGCTTAAAAATAAGCTATTGCAGGAGAAAGAAGCGTCTCTGGCTGAGTTTAGCCGAGTAAATAATGAGCTGGCTTGCGTAAATACCCAGCTTGATGAACAGATTCAAAAAGCTGCAAATGACCTGAAAGCACAGAACTGCTTATTACTGGAAAAACAGGATGTTTTGGATCAAAAAGAAATTCAACTTCATAAAATTAAAGAAGAATTAATGGTAAGTAAGGATGATTTAGAGAAAATAATCAGGCTTGATCAAAAGATAAGGATCCTGCTTATAAAACCGCAAAGAGTTACTGTTGAAGATACGGAGGAAGTGATAAGAATTATAAAAAAGAAATATCCTCATTCTGCTGTTTATTTATTTTCTCACCTTTTGCCTCAGGATTATGAAAAATTAGCCGGGAATAATAATTTAGAAAAAAGTTTAATTTATGGCCAAAAAGGCAGTAAATCATTGATAAAAATTTCAAAATTATACAGCAAGCTTTTTTTAACCAGGTTTGATTTAGCTGTAGCTTTATTATCTCATCAGCAAACAGAAAATTACGCCGGATACAAAAAGGCGAAATTGATTACTATTTTAAGTAACTCAAGAAATCAGTGTTTTTATTACGTAGATTAACCAGCTGAAGGATTTTATGAAAGTATTATTAATTGACCCACCCGGATGGCAAAAACATAGTTTGAGTTTAGGCTTAGCCTATCTGGCCGGGGCTCTGCAGGCAGCAAATCTCGATGTTTTGATATTAGACTTGAATAATCATACCTACTCCGATGAACGGATCAATAAAATCATAATTGATTACCGGCCGGAAGTTATCGGGATATCTGTAAAAACAGCCACGGCGAATGTTTCTGCCCAGATTGTGCGCAGGTTAAAAAATATTTTTCCCAAGATTATTTATGTAGCCGGCGGCCCGCATATTACGCTTTGCGCAAAAGAATTTATCCAGGAGCATAAAGAGATCGATTTGGCAATTTCAGGCGAAGGGGAAGAAGCGTTGGTTAAGTTAATAAAAAATATTCAAGATGGGAAAAAGGATATTTCTAAGATAAGCGGTATAAGTTATCGTAAAGACGATAACGCGGTTTTTAGTAATACTTATGAAAATCTGGATATATCTAAATTAAATTTTCCGGTTTTTGACTGTGTCAAGGACATGGTTTTTACGGATTTTCGGTATCCTTTGCTTACGAGCAGGGGGTGCCCTTATGGTTGCATATTTGGCTGCGTAGGCTTGATTTCGGGAAAAAAATGCCGTGCCGGG
>JAQTRA010000035.1 GCA_028712045.1 Candidatus Omnitrophota bacterium
GGCTGATGATGAAAGCGCAATAGCGGCAAAATTAAACCAGCTGGGGTATACTCCCATATCTATTATTGAAACCAGGCAGGAATCCAAGATTACTAAATTTTTAGGCTCTGCCGTAAGAGTAAAATTCGCGGATTTAAATATGTTTACCCGCCAGCTGGCGACTTTACAGAAGGCCGGCCTGCCGATTTTACTGGCTTTAAGCGCGCTACGCGAACAAACCGAAAATAAAATTTTTAAAGAAGTCATCAGCCAGATTAGCCGGGATATTGAATCCGGCTTAAGCTTATCCGGAGCTTTGGAGAAATACCCGCTTATTTTTGACCCGCTTTATTTAAATATGGTGGCCTCTGGTGAGGCCAGCGGAAAATTAGACCAAGTCCTGGAAAGATTGGCTTCACTGCGGGAGCATGATCAGAGTATTCGCCTGCGGATTAAATCGGCAACGCGCTATCCGCTAATTGTAGTTATCGCTATAATTGTTGGTTTTGTTGTTTTGACCACTTTAGTTATCCCGCGTTATGCTAAAATTTATGCGCAATATACTACGGCTCTGCCCTTGCCCACACAAATACTTTTAGGGATTAATTACGCGGTAACTAAACTCTGGTGGCTTTTGATTATTGCCGGTGTAGCGGCTTATTTTCTTTTTAAACAGTATATCAATACTAAGCTGGGGCGTTTTACCTGGGATAGTTTCAAACTTAAAATCCCGATTTTTGGCCCGCTATTTTTAAAACTTTCGATTTCACGTTTTACGCGCATTACCGGCACACTGATGCGTAGCGGGATCCCCATTTTAAAGATTTTAGATATATCTAGCGGCTCAACCGGCAATGTCGTGGTTTCCAAGGCCATTCAAAATATTAAAAATAATGTTGCCGAAGGCAAAGGTATGGCTGAGCCGATGAAAATCAGCGGGCTTTTTCCGCCGATCGTAACCCAGATGGTGGCAGTAGGAGAGGAAACCGGAAAACTGGATGATTTACTAATTCATGTTGCTGATTATTATGATGAGCAGGTTGATTACACGGTTAATAATTTGACTTCGTTGATTGAACCGATTTTAATTTTTGTGCTGGGCCTGGCAGTATTATTCATGGCTTTAGGGATATTCCTGCCGATGTGGAATTTAATGAGCATCTTTAAAAAATAATGCGCCAGCTTAAAAAAAATAAAAGCGGCATGCTTCTTTTAGACTTGGCTACAACTTTGACAATTATCGGATTCCTGATCTGGGTTTTCGGGGGGATCATCGGCACGCTTACGATTAACGTTAAGGAAACTGCTTTGCGTTATCAGTTGAATAATTTCCGGATGCTGGTTGGCCTCTATAAACAGCTAAAAGGAAATTACCCGGAAGATTTATTAGTGCTTATTCAGAGCAGCCATAGTTTTTCGCCGACAGATGAGCTTATTTTTAATGAAAAATTTTTGAATTCACTTGAACAAGATGAACATGGTGCGCCAATGGATGCTTTTGGTAATCGACTTGCGTATGATCAGCGGAAGGGGGTGGTCGGTTCCACAACCAAAGGTTACGAAAACTGGTAATGAAATTATAGATAATCTACTTTGCCATGAGGTAAAGTAAAAATAAGGAGGAACAAAATGAAAAAAGGGTTTACATTAATCGAGTTGATCATGATTATCGTGATCTTAGGTATCCTGGCAGCAGTTGCCGTGCCTAAGTATTTCGATCTTCAGGCTCAGGCGAAAATATCCGCGGAAAAAGGCGTTGTCGGCGGAGTCCGCGCGGGAATTTATACTATTTATGCTTACAACGTAGCAAACGCAATCACCCCGAAGTATCCTGCACTTTTAGATGCTGTAGCTGCCAGTGGGGCTTGCGCTGCCGCTACTCCTTGTTTTGCCAATGTTCTAGACCAGGGAGCAATTACCGGTGACTGGTCAAAAGGAGCGACAACTACAACTTATGTCGGCCCGGCAGGAAATACTTATACTTACACTCCGGCAACCGGAGAGTTTAAATAAACTGTTTTTTCAATGTAGGGCAGGTTTAAGCCTGCCCTACATTATTTTATTAAACCTCAAATGATTAAAAAAAATAAAGGCATAGCTTTAATCGCCGCAATCATGCTGATTATTTTTGTTTCAATTGCCGTGTTAGGGCTGTCGGTTTTTATTGTGCAGTGGTATAAACAGATTGATGTCAGGGTAAGAGAGTCGCGCTGCATTTATAACGCTTATGCAGGAGTAAATTATGCAATTTGGAATTATCGATCAAATCCCTCGGTGCTTACCAATGGCACAACTTCTATTGATGCAAATAATAATTTTACTCTTTCCACAGTTTCAGGAGGAACAGAGGCAAGCAGCCTGGTTATTGATGCTACTAATTCCTCCCGCGGAGGATCTGGTAATAAAGATATCCTAGGAATAACTTTAACCAATACTTCTCCGACATCTTCAATTACTTTGGATAGAATAGTGCTTTATGTGAATAACGGTAATGAAAGTTTAGATCGGGTAAGAATTAGTGGCGTGTTGGTTAGAAATAGTACGGATACGATAAATACAACGCCAAACAACTTAGATCTAACCACTAATGCTATTATCCCGGCTAACACTACAAGAACTATTGAATATATTCGTTTTACCAATAGTTTTAACCCAGCAAATCTTTATATGGGCTTTATTATGATTGATGGTAGTCCTACTTCTATATGCACTGTTTATCCTAAGCAAGGATCAACCTGCCCTACCTTAGACGGTAATTTAACTATTAAGAGCATGGGTAAAACTGCCGGTTCAAATCAATACCGCAGTGTTGAGGCGACCTATAATACTACAACCGGAAATGTTTCTCCTTATAATGAAATTTCTCAAACTGTTCCGTAAAAATAAGTCTTTTACTTTGATCGAGCTGATTATGACGATCGTTGTAGTCGGTGTTGTGGCTTTGCCTATTTCAATTACTTTAAGTAAACATGTGCAAAGCGTGTTTGACTCACAAAATTACACTATGGCGCTAGATTTAGCGCGCTTTAAGATGGAAGAGCTGATTAATACTGCTTATGCCAACCTCACTGTAGGCACTACTGTTACTAATTATCCGGGTTATGTTTCTTATGATGTGACTTCTGTTGTAACTTTGGTAACCGAGGCATTACCCGGTACAGAAACTTATAAAACTATTAGTATTAGCGTGGCTAAAACAGGCAGTGGGAGCGCGTTAGTCACCTTAAAAACTTATGTTGCAAATGCAACCTGGGGGCTATGAGAGCAGTAGGGGAGGTAAAAAAAGGTTTTACTCTTGTTGAATTAATTATGGTGATCGCCATAATTGGTATTTTATCCGGCTCAGGTGCCTGGTTGATGTTTCACACGGTAAAAAATTCGGTATTTATCCCCAATCAGTTAAATATGGATAAGCTGGCCAGTGATGCTTTGAGTATCATGATTGACGGCGACAGCCAGGCAAGAGGCTTGCGATTTAGTAAAGCTATCAGCATCGCTACAGCGACGGATTTAACGTTTGTTAACCAGGATTCCGTAACCATTAGATATCGCATTGTGTCGAATAAACTTTACCGGACAGTAGGCGCGGAAGCGGTTATTCCGGGTTATGCTTCTAATTTTCCAGCCGATATAACTTTAAATGGCAATGGCACCGCCTATGGCGCCGGCACGCTTTTTACTTATTATGATGCAGCTAATACATTAATGACTCTGCCGGTAACCGTAACCAATGTGCGGCGTATCCAAATAAATTTAATTGCTAAAACCGGTACCGGACTATATAATGATTGGCAAGGCAGCTCAGCTCAGGCGACATCAGTTGCGGTGAATAGGTTCCAATAAAACAAGGAGGAGAGTATGTGGTTTTTAATTTTAGCAGGAATAATCGCGCTTTTAGGCGGGATGTTATTTTTGTTTTCACCTAAAACTTTACAACAACTAAGCAGTAAAATAAATTCAACGATAAATAAAATGAGTATCCCGATTGATGAAAAAGTTTATAAAATGCGTTTAGGGATAGGTGTATCTCTGATATTAATTGCCGGAATGCTTTTCTTTGTGGTTTACTATTTAACTAAGAAATACGGCCTATAATCTATGCAGTTGTTTAAGCTTCTAAAATTAAAAGAAAGCAGCCAGCGCGCGGTAAGTATTGATTTTGGCGCTTCTTTTATCAAGGTTGCTTGCGTGGAAACCAGCGGGGCTGCTTACCGGCTGGTGGCTTATGCTTTAAGTGAACTTGATGCCAGTCAGAAAACATCCGAAGACATCAGCGAATTTCTCAAAAAACTTTTAGCAGAAAATTTAATTACGGCCAAAGAGGTCTCTTTAAGTATTTCAGACCCGGATTGGATTTTTATCAAGAAGCTCACCCTTCCGGTGATGCCCAAAGAAGAATTACTTAATGCCGTGAAATGGCAGCTTAAAGGGCAGCTTCCTTTTAGCGCCGATGACAGCGTATCTGACCTGCAGGTTATCCGTGAGTATGCGGACAGCGAAGCCGCTAAAAAAGTCGAACTTTTCTGCGTTTTTGCTAAAAAAGATATAATCAATAAATATATTTCGGTGGTTAATGCCTGCGGTTTAACACCGATAAAAATATCCAGCAGCGTATTTAATTATTGCGGCATTTTAAATTTATTACCTACTAACCCTGAAATTAGCGCAATCTTGGATATTGGCCACACACATTCGCAGGTTTCTATTTATCAAAAAAATAAATTAACTTTTGTCCGGGACCTTAATTTTTCTACTTCGAAATTGACCGCCTCACTTGTCGGTGCCTTATTAACCGATAACGGAATACTGGAAATAAATACGCTCAAGGCTGATGCGCTTTTACAGAAATTTGGGATCCCGCTTGATGAGAGCCAAATTTTAGAAGGCGGGATTAAAGCCAGTCAAGTTATTTCGTTAATTCGCCCGCTGCTGGAAACAGTGGCTAAAGAATTAAGCCGTTCATTTGATTATTTTAAATCTGAATCCGGGCTGGATATCCCGCAGGTTTTGTATCTTACCGGTGGCGGAGCAAATTTAAAAAATTTTGACAGTTATTTAGCGAGTGCGCTAAAGATGAAAGTGCAAGAATTGCTTTTGCCGGAGCTGCTGGATATCGGAAACTTAGATAAAGATAAACTTTCGAGCGGCCTAAATCAGCTTTCCAGCGCCATCGGATTAAGTTTATCTGAATCCAATATAAATTTATTACCGCGGGAAATAAAGAACCGCAAGATGGAGTCAATCCAAAAAACTTCTCTGCGGATTACGGCAATTGTAATTGGTGCTGTATTTGCTTTTTCCTGGTTTGTGGTTAATTTTCAGATTAATGATTATAAAAAGCGGTTAAAAATAGCTAAATCACACTTGCAAAGCGTGGAAGAGATTAAAAATTTAAAACAACTAGTAGATTCCCGGGAAGAGATGATTAATACGATCCACACCGGGAAGGTCCCTTCCGGCGGCCTGTTGAAATTGGTCAGTTCACTTATCCCTCCGGGTATCATCCTGGATGAGTTTAGTTTTAATCAAGCCAGCCACTCGATGTTATTAAAAGGCATAGTAATTTTAGGTAATGATTCAGTGGAGAAAGTGCTTACGGATTTCATGAAAGATATGGAAGATTCTAAATTTATCAATGAGGCCAATTTAATCAGTTCCAAGGAAGATGCAGGCGTAAATAATTTTGAGATAGAATGCGACTTAGCCAGATAACTAATAAAATGAACCTGCTTAAAATTGATTTAACGGATAATCAGAAAAAAATTATCCTGGTTAGCCTGTGTGTTTTGTTTGTTTTTCTGCTTTTTCTGGTATTTTTATATATACCGGCGAATAAGGAGATTGCCACCCTTAAAAATGAATTAATCTCGACGGAGAAACAGATCCAGGGGATTGAATTGCTTTTAGCCGGTTCACAAAGCCGGGATGAAGCCATCCGGCTGCTGGAGCAAAGAAAGCAGTATTTAAATAATAAATTTCCCCAGAAAGAAGAAGAGAGCTTAAGGCTTATCCCCGAGATCGCGCGCAAAATGAATATTACTGTCGTATCTTTACAGCCCGGATCAAGGACAGAGTTATTAGATGCTACGGATAAAGCAGTTATTATTGAAAATAAAGTGGCCAGTTATTTGCCGATATCCTTAGAGATAGTTTGTTATTTTAAGGATTTAGTAAAGTACGCCCTTGAGCTTAAAACAATTTTACCGGCATTTGTTAGTATCACCAGTTTAGATATAAGCAAAGAGGGCCAGTCAAACGGAAAAATTCGAGCCAGTATTGAGTTTAATTTGTATCTTTTAGAATAAAAAATGAGTAAAAAAGATTTAATTCAATTAGGAATAACCGGGGTTTTAGTAGTTGTCTTAATCCTGGCAATGAGTAATGCCTCTAAAAAGGCGCAGTTGCGTAAGTCAAAAAATGCTTTAACTAAGCCGGTCAGCTTAAGCGCGGTGGCAGTTAATCAGGTAAAATCACAGCCAGATAGCGGGAATCTTTACAATTCACTTGAGCAACAGGCTAAGTCTATTGAATTAAAAAGAGACCCTTTTACTGCTGCTCCGATTGTCAGCGAGAAGATTTTGCAAGCCGGGGTAGATTTAACCGGGATACTCTGGGATAAAGATAAGCCGCTGGCAATTATCGATGGTAATATTGTTAAAAAAGGCGCCAGTATAGGCAGTAAAACCGTGGTAGATATTAAAAAAGACCGGGTTATCTTAAGCGATGGCAAGGAACTTACTGAGCTTAGGCTTGAAGAATAATGAATAATCGTAGGGGAGGTTTAAACCTCCCCTACGATGTTAATAAATAGTCGCTGTCCCTAATTAATATACTTGACAAAGGTTTCATAAAGTGTTAAATTTGTTATAGATACAAAAAGGTATGCTTGAGTGTGAGCTTAAAGTTGGCTTCTTATTGAGTTGTAAGTCATTATTATTGGATACCCAAAATAAGAGTCAGTAATAAGCAAACGCAAAAAGTTAATCCAACCTTAGGAAGGAGGTTAGTATAAATGAATAGAAAAGGCTTTACACTGGTCGAAATTATGATCGTTGTTGCTATCATTGCCTTATTAGCTGCAATCGCAGTACCAAATTTACTTACTGCCAGAAGAACAGCTAACGAAGCAGCAGCCAAAGCCACACTACGTAGCTTATCTACCGCAGCAGAAACATATGCGACATCTCACAGTGGCGCATATCCGACTACTGTAGCTGAATTAACTGAGTTTATCAGTTCAGCGGGTAGCTATTGCGTAAACGCAGCTGGTGGGACTACTGCTGTTCAGGGGTATAACTATGGTTGTACCTTAGCTATAGGTGCTTATACTTTTGCCGCTACACCAGTTACCGTCGGAACAACCGGCAGCGTAACCTATACCGCTACAACCGGTGGAGTACTTACACCATTATAAAAGAAATTAGTTAGCAGAGAAAAGGGAGAGAAGAGATTCTCTCCCTTTTTTTATACATTACTGAAATGCTATCCACAGCTGTAGGGGAGGTTTAAACCTCCCCTACAGCATGACAGAAAATAATGAAAATTAAATTTCTTGTTCTGATTCTAATTGCAGTTATATGTTTTCTTGCCTATTTTAATAGCCTGGGTAATCCTTTTATCTGGGATGATGATGGGTTAGTCATCAGAAACACGCTGATCCGTAATTGGCAAAATTTACCCCAAGCTTTTAGCCGGGATCTTTATTCCGGCCTGACTGTGGGATCCAATTTTTATCGGCCGCTGCAAACCATTTCATATCTTTTTGATTATCATTTCTGGCAGCTTAATCCATTTGGTTATCATCTAACCAATATTATCCTGCAGATTGGCGTAGCATTTCTGGTGTTTCTTTTGGTGTCTAATTTATTAGGCAGTTTAGCTATTGGCCTAGCCACTGCAGTTCTTTTCGCGGTGACTCCGATACATACTGAAGCAGTTACTTATATTTCCGGCCGGGCGGAGATGTTAATGGGGTTTTTAGTTATCCTTTCTTTATTGTTTTTTATTCAAAGCCAGAAAGCGGGAGCAAAAAAGCCGAAATTATTTTTTACTTTTTCAGTATTTAGTTTTATGCTTGCGCTTTTAGCTAAAGAAGTGGCGATTGTTTTTCCGCTGGTTATTGCCGGGTATATTTTTTATCTGGCCCGGGAAAAGTTAAAAGAAAAGTATTATTTGATAAAGAATGTTTTCCCTTTTGCGGCGATCGCTTTAATTTATTTAGGTTTAAGAATTTCCCTGCTTAATTTCTCTACTTTACGGCCGGTGGCTTTAGCTAAAGTCAGCTGGTTTATCCGCTTAAGCGTCATACCTAAAGTAATTTTTACTTACTTTAAAATACTATTTTTACCTGTGGACCTGCACATGTCCCGCGAATTAATCCGGCCGACAACGATTGTCGGGATCCTGCTGGCTGTTTTCTGGTTAGGAATTATAATTTTTACCTGCGTTTATTTCCTGAAATATTCCCAGCAGAAAAAAGTTGCTTCGTTTATGTTATTTTGGGCGTTAGTTTTTTTCATTCCCCAGTCAGGAGTATTCCCGATTAACGCTTTCGTGGCGGAGCATTTTATTTAT
>JAQTRA010000036.1 GCA_028712045.1 Candidatus Omnitrophota bacterium
TCTCTTTCTGGGCAGCCGCGGTGGCAATAGTTACGCAGCGCGCATAATCGGGCTTAGCTGTACCTTCCATAATACCAACTATTTCTTTAAACTGCCGGCGTACTTCCACCACGATTTTACCTGCTGCCCGGCCTACTGCGCGCATAGTTAAAGAACAGAATAAAAATGGCAGCATTCCTCCCAGAAGCAAACCTACCAAAACAGTAGGATTCATCATACTGGTATTTATATCCCTGCCAAAAAGCATAACCTGATCTTTATACGCTGCAATTAATGCCAGTGCCGTTAATGCTGCTGAACCGATAGCAAAACCTTTTCCGGTTGCCGCGGTAGTATTACCCAAAGAATCTAAAGCATCAGTCCTCTTTCTTACTTCTGGAGGCAACTTCGCCATCTCGGCATTTCCACCGGCATTATCCGCAACCGGTCCATAAGCGTCAGTCGCTAAAGTTATCCCTAAAGTAGAAAGCATGCCCACTGCCGAAATTGCAATACCATAAAGGCCGGAATTAAAATTTGCTGCGCCGCCTGATGCAAAAAAACTAATCAGAATAGCCACGCAAACAATAATTACCGGAATAGCTGTCGACATCATCCCGACAGCAATACCGCCGATAATTACCGTGGCCGGGCCGGTTAATGACGCATCCGCTATAGAACGCGTAGGCTTAAAACCGCTGGAAGTATAATATTCCGTACACAAGCCAATTAAAACTCCCGCAATTAATCCCGCTAAAACCGACCAGTAAACTCCTAAATGTTCGACACCTAAAGAATATCTCACCAGAAAATATGAAATTACCGCAACGATTAAAGAACTGGTAAAAACACCTTTTCTTAAAGCTGCCAGTAAAACTTTTTGACTGGCCTGTTCGCCGCTTTTTACAAAAAAAGTTCCAATAATTGAAGCGATTACGCCCACTGCTGCCATAACCATCGGCACAGTTACCCCGGCAACGCCTAAACCGGCAGCAACGCCTAAAGCAGAAGTGGCAACAATTGAACCAACATAAGATTCATAAAGATCCGCACCCATGCCAGCTACATCACCGACATTATCACCGACATTATCAGCAATAACTGCCGGATTGCGCGCATCATCTTCAGGAATACCAGCTTCAACTTTACCGACTAAATCTGCTCCGACATCTGCAGCTTTAGTAAAAATACCGCCGCCGACCCTGGCAAATAAAGCCATGGAGCTGGCGCCCATACCGAAACAAAGCATGGTTGAAGTAATTGCCGCGATCTTATCCGTGCCTAATGGAATGGCATGGCAAGAATAATACCAATTTAGAAAATAATACCAGATACTTAAGTCTAACAGCCCTAAACCAACTACGGTAAGGCCCATAACCGCGCCACTGGAAAAAGCCACCCGTAATCCTGAATTTAAACTTTTAGAAGCAGCCTGAGCTGTCCGGTTAGATGACTGCGTAGCAATTGACATCCCGATAAAACCGGATAAACCTGAAAATATTCCTCCGGTTAAAAAAGCAAACGGTACAAATATAACCAGATAATTCTTCATCGCCATAGCCAGAAGAATAAAAAATACTACTACAAAAAACATCGAAACACCCAAATACTGCCTCTTTAAATAGGCCTGGGCACCCACACGCACTGCTTGGGCAATCTCCTTCATTTTATCTGTGCCCTCGTCCATCTTTAAAATACTTATGGCCAGATAAAAAGCAAAACCTAAAGCTAAAATCGAACCAACCGGTGCTAATAACAACAGATCAAAACCCATTTTGCTACCGCTCCTTTCAGATATATATGAATTATTTTCCGATTTTTAAAAATTAGTATGTATGCTAACACAACTGCACTAGTTGTCAATAAAAATTACTCAAGCTTTTGTTTTTCTTCCACTACTTCGCCCTGAATATCAACAACCCTGCCCCGGCCATGCCTCTTAGGCCCGCTAGCAGCCGGCCCAGCACCGGCTTGCCGTAATTGTTCAGTAATCTTGCGGGTAAAAATATGTATCTTGATAATAAATAAAAGTATAAGTATTGCTTCAATACCCAGCCATAAACGCGTTGAGCTAAAAATTAATTTACCAAAGAAAAAATTAAAGATTATAAGTATGGGCAATAAACATCCGGATTGGCCGGTAAATACAAAATTTGATGTCGGCATCAAAACTTCTCCCAATGCAAAAGCTCTTTTAACTTACGTTTATCCGATGATTTAAAACAATCTTTATCTTGCGGGTATCCTAAGGCAATCAAACTGATTAATTTCATATTTTCCGGGGCGCTCAAAAGATTACTTACCTGGACAGCATAAGGCTTCTTATCTCCGGCCACCCAACAAGAACCAATTCCCAAAGCTGTAGCGGCTAAAAGAATATTGCAAGTTGCAGCACAACCATCCTCAAGATAATATTTTGTATCCGCGCAAAAAATTGCAAGACAAGCAGCTGCGCCGGCTATGAACCTGCCGTTTTCAGCTAATTTAGCCAATTCAGTTAGTTTAAGCTTATCCGTGACCACCACAAACTCCCAAGGCTGCACATTTCTGGCTGTCGGAGCAAACCTGGCTGCATTTACCAACTTTCCCAAATCTGCCTTAGCAATACTTTTATTTTGAAATGTTCTAATACTACGCCTAAAGCATAATAACTCTAAATTTTCCATTTTCTCTCCCGCTATTTTTTAATTACCAATAGCAGTAGCGGAGGTTTAAACCTCCGCTACTGCTAAAGCTTAGTTAAGCTAATTTTTTGCGGAGTTCTTCGGGAATTGCTTGCGGCTTCAAATGTTTATCCACGCAGACTAAGATGGTTTTAGCTTTAACAATAAGTTGTTTATTTTGATTATAAATTTCGTGCAAAAATTCTATACGAACCCCGGTAAATGCCCCCACTTGAGTCTGGATATCCAAATCATCGCCATATACAGCTGGAAATTTATAATCCACCTCTTGCCGGGCCACCACAAACATAACCCCGGAATCAGCTAATTGCTTAATCGAAGCGTTTTTTAAGGCAAAATATTCGGTGCGGGCCTCTTCTAAAAAATTAAGGTAGTTGGCGTAATAAACCACTCCTCCGCAATCCGTATGATGGTAATAAATTCGCGTTTTCATATTATTTTAAATATAGCGCTAAACTAAAGATTGTCAACATATTCTCCAATAAAGCCATCCCCGTTAATGCGGATTAACCTAACTTTGACCAGCTTATTTTTTAATCCGGGTTTAAACGGCATTCGAACTTTTAAGTAATTATCAGTTAACCCTTCTAAATAATCAACTTCGTTTTTAGCAACGCCTTCTATTAAAAGTGTGGCTTCTTGACCAATGAATTTATGCATAAATTCATATTGGCACTCTTTAGATACTTTTTCTAGCTTAGCGCAACGGCTGGTTATTGTTTTTGCGTCTACTACCTGGCTAAGCTTTGCTGCTTTGGTGCCTGGACGCATCGAGTAAGGAAATATATGCGTTTTTAAAGGAAGGATTTTTTTCACCAGGCTGACTGTATTATTAAAATACCCGTCAGTTTCTCCGGGAAAACCCACTAAGCAATCAGTAGTAATAGAAACGCCGGATATTTTTCGCTTTAACCGGGCGATTAAATTCAAATACTTCTGCCTCGTATATTTACGGTTCATGCTTTTTAAAATACTATTGTCACCGCTTTGAATAGGAATATGCAGATGCCGGCAGAGCTTTTTATTACCGGACAGGCATTTGATCAGCCCGGGGGAAACATCTCCGGCTTCAATTGAACTTAATCTTATGCGCAACAATCCCTCTATTTTTGCCAACGCCTCAATAATATAAACTAAATCTTTCTTAGGGGAAAAATCTTTACCATATTCACCCAGGCAAATTCCGGTAAGCACAATCTCTTGAAACCCGCAGGCCACCAGTTTTTTTGCTTCACTGAGCACCTGGTTAATACTTTTACTGCGTTTTTTACCTCTTACCAAAGCTACCTTACAATAAGTACAGAAATTATCACAGCCATCCTGAATTTTTAAAAAAGCCCGGGTATGCTGGCTAAAACTACTTATCCCTTCGGGAAAGAAACTTTTTTTAACCACCAGGCTGATCCCGGGGATATCTTTCAAGGCACCCCAGTCTTTTTCCGCTAAACAACCCGTAACAATTACTTTTGCTTTTAAATTAGATTGAATACACCGGCGAATAATATTGCGGGATTTCTGATCAGCGCTAGAGGTAACCGTACAGGTATTGATTAGGAAATAATCAGGCTTAAGGCTATCTGGATCTTCCCTAAACCCTTTACTTAAAAATCTCTCCCGGATACTTTGCGTATCATATTGGTTGGCTTTACAACCAAGGGTAAAAAACTTAATACTCTTCATTTAATTTAATAAAACTAACCGCGGCTATTGCTGCAGTATCCACCCGCAACACGCGCTCCCCCAGGGAAACCGCTAAAAAACCCGCTTTTTCAGCCAGAGCCACTTCCTGGGGAGTAAAATCCCCTTCCGGCCCGATCAAAACCATTACCTTTTTATTTTTTTTAGATTCCCGGCTAAAGACCTCTTTAAGGCTTTGGCGATTTCCTTCCAGCGTAAGAATTAATTTCAAATCAAATTCATTTGCGATTATCAACACATCTTTTAATGAACTTATCGGCTTAATTATTGTAACTCTATTGCCTTGACTCTGCTTAACCGCGCTTAAGGCAATTTTTTCCCAGCGCAAACAACGCTGGGCTTTCTTTTGTTTATCTAGCTTGACAATTACCCGTTCTGTTTCAAGTGGAATTATGCATTCAACACCTAATTGGGTAAGCTTATCAATTATATCATCCATCTTCACTTTTTTGGGAATCGCACAGGCAACGGTAACCAACACCTTGGGATCCTGATGCAATTTTTTTTCTTTTATTTCTAACTTCGCGAGTAACGGCCCGATTTCGATTACCTTAGTAATATATTCATTACCGGAATTATCAAAAATTGCCACCCGCTCAAGAGGCTTAATTCTAAGCACATCCCTTAAGTGATGCAGCTGATCCGGGTCATTTAAAATAATATACTTATCTTCTGCTTCAACTTTATCGACGAAAAAACGGTTCATTATTTTCCTTTTTCCTCAGAAAAGACCTCAGCCTTAAATATATAAAGCTCGGTAGATTTATCTTTCCAGGCATCAGCCGGCAGGCCGGCTTTCTGAGCGCAGAGATTATTCAAAAACTCCTCTTTGCTCCAGCCGGTTTCCGTAGCCACCTGCGGCAGAAAAACTCCGCTTTGATACCCTTTGCGGACAAGTACTCCATCTTTTCCCAGTTCAATTTTATCGGCTGAATCCACTTTTTTCAAAGGTGAAAGCACGGAAATTTCAATTTCGATATCTTTTAGTTCGGCTAAAGTAAGCGGGGTAAACCGCGGATCGCTCACAGCTGCTTCAGCTGCCATATCCCTTATCGTCAAATAAAGAGGCTGGCTGGCTGTAAGATTACCAATACAACCCTTTAGCTGTGCGTGTTTGTTTAGCGTGACAAACGCGCCCATTTCTTGCGTTAACCCGGCATCAGTTTCACTAAGCTGCATTTTCTTGCCGGTCTGCAAATATGTGTTAATTGAGGCGCGGGCAATCTTAAGGAGCTTTTTCTTTTGCTGATTATTCAACATATCTTCTCCTTTTGTATTATAGGCAACTACACTTCCATAACCTACAGTCCATTGGCCATTAGCCGTTTCACCGGTTACCAACGCTGAAGTAGTCTGATTTAGCACTTCTACTTTATCCGCGCCGGTTTCCTTGGCTATATTTAAACCGATTACCGCAGCCATTCCACCACAGGCTTGCGCCTGGGCATCACGTAAAGAATAATACAATCCTTCATAATCCATTTTTTTAATCAAGCCTAACGTCAAGGCATCTACTTTATTCACCTCTAAAATATCATAACCATGATATAAATCCGTGGATACCACGATTAAAACATCCCTGCGGGACCCGATTACTTCTTCAAATATCGAAGCAATTTTATTACAAGTATCCAGCGAACAATCTCCGATAACTACCGGGACGATCTTAAAGTCATGAAGGACACTTTGTAAAAACGGTAGTTGCACCTCAACAGAATGCTCACCAAGAAAAACAGACTCATCAATAAAAATATCCGGGTTTTTCCCCACTAACTTTTCAGTGAATTCTTCATCTATTTTTAATACTCCTAAGCTGGTTTTAAATTCACCCGGGCCATAAACAGCCGCGCCATTAAATAACTTGTGATGGCTAGCCCCCAGGATAATTACGGTTTTATAAGGTTTATTTTTGATAAGTTTATAACCATACGCGGCAGTGGCGCCGGAATAGCCAAAACCAGCGTGCGGGCTAAGCAGCAAAAAAATACTACCCGATACATTTTTAGGCTGGGCAATTAGTAAATAATTATCAACCATCGTCGATAACTCTGCTTTGGTGCCCGGATAAAACTGTCCGCCAAATTCAGCTTCTTTTACCGAAGCCCAACAATTTAAATAGAAAGAAAAAATAAAGATTTGGGTAAGAAGAATTATTTTACGCATGGTATTCGGAAAATTAAAGTGGAGCTGGGGAGAATCGAACTCCCGACCCCCTCGTTGCGAACGAGGTGCTCTCCCAACTGAGCTACAGCCCCAATGGTTTTAATTTAACATATTTTAGCTAAGTTAGCAATTTAAAAAGGATTTTTACTGCGCAGATGCACTGGAACTGACTGAACGGGCTTTCATGAAAATCTGGGGATTACCTAAGTCAGCAGCTAAGGTAGGCACATACCTTCCGGTCAAACCGATCTCTGCTTGGGTGCCAAAATCCGTAATATTAACGTAAAAACCTCCGGCAATCACTTTATTCGAGAGGTTCTCCGGTGAGGTAAATGGGCAGGTACCTCCATTGGGCGTACAGGTTACGCTAAGAGTATTTCCCGAAAGAGTGTAATCTAAATAACCATCATCTGTAAAAACAGACGGCGTATTTCTTAAATCAATGTAAACACGAAAACCATTAGCTAAAGCCTGGATAGCATTCCTATTGCGATTTCCGTTAGAACGCTGGATATATTTGCTCATATGCTCAAGAGCATTTGAAATATCGTTTTGGACCTTTGCCCGCCGGTCTGCAGTAACCACATGATTTCGGCTAAATAAATCAATGGTGAAAAACCCGAGGAGAACCAGCGACATTAAAACAACCGAAACCAACAATTCTATCAGGCTTAATCCGTATTTTTTTTTAGGCATGATTTTAAGGAGAGAACTTTTTATTAACTCGGAACCCAGTTAACCGCAGCGACTACCCTACGCAAAGTTGTCCCGGCGACTGTACTTACAGTATAATTCGCCGTATAGGGAATATTATTTACCTGGCTTACACCGCAAGAATGCGCTCCCAAACCTAAGGCGCCGCAGGCTAAAGAACCACTATTCCAGGTATCCTGCCGCACCGCTAATTGCAAAGGTTCAAGGAAAAACTTTCCGATCCCGCCACTGGTCATGCGGTCACGAGAAAGCATAATATGGCGCTTGCCAGAAACAAAAACACTGACCATACCCGCCATAACTAAAGCAAAGATTACGGTTGAAACGATAACTTCAATTAACGTAGTAGAGCGTTTATTGCAGATTAAAGACATGGATCACTACCACCGGGAGTACAAGTAGCAGTATTGATATCCGCTGTATAAGTTACACTCCAGGATCTCCTAGCCGGGCCTACCCCACCAACAGGTACACGAGCAGCCGTCAAAGTATTAGTATTTGAGTTTAAAAGAATGTTCCAGTTTGTTCCACTGGAAGGTAAATTAACCCTCAAGTAAGTATTGATGTTAGAAATTATAATATCAGTTCCGGAAGGAGGATAAAAATGGCCAGCCTCCATTTTATAAATCTTTTCTGCTGCTTGGATAAGAGAAAGCGTAGCTTTAGCTTCTTTATCCAAAGTACGTTCTTTAGCTTTGGTATACGCCGGCATGCCAATCGCCGCCAAGGTTCCGATAATTAAAGCCACAATTATCAACTCAACTAAAGTAAAACCTTTTTTTATCAGCATAGACTATATAGTTGATCTTTTAATCGATCAACTATCCCGGTTAATTTCTAATAACCCAGAGCTGTACCAGTTCCGCTCCAAACACCCACTTCAGATAAAATTTTAGTTTTACCGCCTGATTCAGTAGTTCCTGCCGGTAATTTACCATTAGCAGCACAACGAGTAGCTGTACCAGCATTTCCGCTATAGGCATAAGAAAAAAAGTAAGATCCGCCAGCAAGGCAAGAAGTAGGAAGCGTGTTATCTAAAGTTCCTACGTTTGGAGCAGAAGCGCTATTTTCAATCTGATAAGCAATCCCCTGCGTCCTTAAACTTCCTAAAATTGTCCTGGCTTCACCCCAACGACCTTTTTCCACTACTTTAGTATATTGAGCTAAACCCACTGAGGCAAGAATTCCTACAATAATGATAACTACGATTAACTCGATT
>JAQTRA010000037.1 GCA_028712045.1 Candidatus Omnitrophota bacterium
CACCCACTTCAGATAAAATTTTAGTCTTACCGCCTGATTCAGTAGTTCCTGCAGGTAATTTACCATTAGCAGCACAACGAGTAGCTGTACCAGCATTTCCGCTATAGGCATAAGAAAAAAAGTAAGATCCGCCAGCAAGGCAAGAAGTAGGAAGCGTGTTATCTAAGGTTCCAACGTTTGGTGCAGAAGCGCTATTTTCAATCTGATAAGCAATCCCCTGTGTCCTTAAGCTTCCTAAAATTGTCCTGGCTTCACCCCAACGCCCTTTTTCCACTACTTTAGTATATTGGGCTAGACCAACCGAGGCAAGAATTCCTACAATAATGATAACTACGATTAACTCGATAAGCGTAAAACCTTTTTTCATCAGCATAACCTTTCTATTAATAACCCAGAGCTGTACCAGTTCCGCTCCAAACACCGGCTTCAGATAAAATTTTAGTTTTACCGCCTGATTCAGTAGTTCCTGCAGGTAATTTACCATTAGCAGCACAACGAGTAGCTGTACCAGCACTACCACTATAGGCATAAGAAAAAAAGTAAGATCCGCCAGCAAGGCAAGAAGTAGGAAGCGTGTTATCTAAGGTTCCAACGTTTGGTGCAGAAGCGCTATTTTCAACCTGATAGGCGATACCCTGCGTCCTTAAGCTTCCTAAAATTGTCCTGGCTTCACCCCAACGGCCTTTTTCCACTACTTTAGTATATTGAGCTAAACCCACTGAGGCAAGAATTCCTACAATAATGATAACTACGATTAACTCGATAAGCGTAAAACCTTTTTTCATTTTTTCTCCTTTTTGTAAATACTGCTTACTACGTTTATAATCTTAAACTAAATTGAAAAATTTGTCAATAACTATCCTGATATTTTTGAAATCTCAAAGATCGGTAAAAATATACCAGTGATCATAATACCAATGATCCCGCCAATAAAAACCAAAATCATCGGTTCAAACATCGAAACAAAACGCGTAAGGAATACCCCGCAATAATCCTGATAAAAACTATTAATTTTTTTAAACATCTGCGGAAGCTCTCCGATCTCTTCTCCGATACTGACCATCTGGATAAACATCGGATCAAAAAAATTACTTTTCTCTAAAGGCTCACGTAAAGATTTACCCTCGCGCACATCATCTTTAATTTTACGGATGATATCGGCCATCACCAGGTTGCCCACACTGCGTTCGGATATCTCCAGAGAATAAAGTATCGGAACCCCTGATTCCAAAAGTGTGGACATTTCCGAAGAAAATCTTTCGACATTTAAAGCCATAAAGAATTCGCCAAATATAGGCAGTTTAAACTTAAAATTCTCAAAATTTCTCCGGCCGGTTTTTGTTTTAAGGTAATTTTTAAAAGCAAAAACTACACCCCCGATAATCAAAAATAATGTCAGAGTATTAAACCTTAAAAAATCACTCACCATCAATAATATCCGGGTAATCAAAGGAAGCGTGATATTAAAACTTTTAAATATTTCTGCAAAAGTCGGCACTATTTTTACGGCCATCAGGAATAACGCCCCTAAACCGGCGGATAAAAGAATTGCCGGATAAATTAATGCCGAAATAATCTTACCCCGGAATTCCGCGTCCCTTTCCAGGTAGGTAGCCAAACGGCTTAATACCACGGCCAGGTTTCCGCTCGCCTCCCCGCTTTCGACGAGATTTACCCAAAGATCAGAAAAAACTTTGGGATACTTAGCCATCGCCTCGTGAAAGCTTAAACCCGCTTCCATATGTTTTTGCAAATCCAAAACAACAATATAAAGTTTCTTGCTGACCACCTGTTTAGAAATTATATCTAAACTTTTAAGAATAGTAACCCCTGCTCCCAGCAAAGTCGCCAACTGCCGGCAGAAAAGAGTAAGATCCGCACCAATAATACGATTTCTTTTTGGTTTAAATTTAATTTTTACAGTAGCCTGAGGAAAACTGCTATTAAAAGTTTCCGTATTCTCAGGAATAATACTGACCACCAGTAATCCCCGGGCTTGAATTTTGCTTACTGCTTCTTCTTGGCTTAAACCTTCTTCAATCCCGGTTTCTTTTGATCCCAGCTTATTCCTGGCGATATAATAAAATTTCAACATTATTCTACTCCTAAAGTAACGGAAAAAACTTCCTCTAGAGAAGTTATCCCGCTTTCAACTTTTTTGATTCCTGATTCATAAAGCGTCTGCATTCCTGCAGACCTGGCGACTTCCCTTATTTTTTGATAAGGGGCTCTTTGATTAATTAAATCCTGGATCTCGATAGTGCAGGGCATTACTTCGCAAATATTAGTCCTGCCTCTATATCCGGTATTATTGCATTTGGCACATCCTCTATGCCGATAGATCAAATCCACCTTGATATTTGCGCCTTTTAACTGCTCAGTAGTGGGCTCATAAGCCTCTTTACACTCTACGCATAATTTTCTAATTAATCTCTGAGCGATAACTAATAGCAAAGAAGGAGCCAACATATACGGCTCCACGCCAATATCCATAAGCCGGCTGGCCGCTGAAGGAGCATCATTAGTATGCAGGGTAGTTAAAACTAAGTGGCCGGTGAGCGCCGAACGCATACAGATCTGTGCCGTTTCTAAATCCCTGACTTCGCCGACCATCATAATATCCGGATCCTGGCGCAGGAAACTTCGCAAAGCAGCAGCAAAGGTCAGGCCAACTTCCGGCTTAATCTGGACTTGATTAATCCCGTCCATCTTGTATTCTACAGGATCTTCAACGGTAACAATATTCTTGGTAGAATTTTTAATCTCATTGAGGATCGCATAAAGCGTAGTTGATTTTCCGCTTCCGGTAGGCCCGGTAACAAAAACCAAACCATATGGCTGGTTAATTGCTTTACGCACATATTCCAGCTGTTTAGCATCAAAACCCGCGGTAGATAAATCCATAACTTTACTGCCGCGATCCAAAATCCTCATTACTGCTTTTTCGCCATATATAGTCGGGATAATCGAAACGCGAATATCAATCGGCCGGTCATTGATCCGCACTAAAATTGCCCCATCCTGAGGAAGTCGCTTTTCCGCGATATCCATTTTGGCTAAAATTTTAACGCGGGAAACAATCGGCAAGTGCAAATGTTTTGCCGGGGGAGGGATTTCGCAAAGTTTACCATCGATACGGTATCTTAAAGAGGTCTTTTCCTTAAAAGGCTCAATATGTATATCCGAAGCCCCCTCTTCAATTGCTTGGCGGATAATCAAATCCACCATTTTAACTACCGGCGCTTCTTCTGCCCGGGCAATTAATTTATCCAGGCTCAGTTCCTGGCCTAATTCATCACTGGTTTCCAGCGTGGTTGCGTCGATATCATAACTGGATTCAACCGCATCCCGCAACATCGCCGACTTACCGTAAAATTCTTCGATTGCTTTTACGATATCCGAACGCGTGGCAATCACCGGATTAATTTCACAACCGGTAAGTTTTTTTAAATTATCGATTAAGATGAAATCCAGCGGATCAAACATCGCTACGGTAAGGCTCCGCAACGTGCGCGATAAAGGCAATACGTAGTTCTTAAAAGCAAACTCCTGTAAAATCAGATGCTCTAAGCCCTGGTCAGCTACCGGCTTGAGCATCCCGGTGCCTAAAGTAAAAAAAGGAACATTCAGCTGTTTTCCCAGTACAGCTACAATCTGGTCCTCTTTTACCATATCCAATTTAATCAATACTTCACCCAACCTACCAGATTCCTGTCTTTGGATACTGATGGCTTTTTCAAGCTGGGTAGGAGTAATGATGCCTTCTTTTACAAGAAGCTCACCTAATCTTAAATACTTATCTCTTTGCATCAATGTCTTTTTTCAAATTTATTCATATTAGAGTTAATAATCAGATCACGGGTTACTACTGCAACTGCCGGGCCCTGCTCTCTGGTCGGTAAGCGCAGGTTCTTTATCTCCTGTAACTTAACCGTATTATTATCCCTGATAATATGCGGAGTAATGAAAACTAACAGCTCGCGTTCCAGGCCGGCGGTTTGGTCTACGTGCCTGAAAAGCATGCCCAGAAGGGGAATATCGCCTAAAAATGGTAGTTTTTTAATCGCAACTTTTTTATCTTGATGGATCAACCCGCCTAAAATTACCGTTTCCCCGTCTTTAATCTTAACGATGGATTTTGTACTCCTTACTTCCACATCTGATTGCGGATTATCGCTGTTACTTAAAGAACTGATGCTTGAAACACTTGATTTCGGGTTGATCACCATGGTAATTTCATTTGTATCTAAGCTTACCTGCGGAGTTACCCGGAGAAAGATACCGGTTCCTTCTGAAGTAAGCGCCAGGTCAGTTGAGCGGTTATATACACTAGTGGTTGTTGGGTCACCAGTAGCGCTGAAAACCGTGGTATCTGTCCTGCCGACTATCTCATCTTTAGTAATTGATATTTCCGCAGTCTCATTATTTAAAGTAAGGATCTTAGGGCGCGCTAAGAATTTGGTATCCGTATCTGTCCGGATAAAATCCAACTGCATCTGATAAGAGCTGGTGGCAGGATTAATGGACATCTGGCCTTTTCCCACATTAAGAATTTTGCTCCAGCTACCGTAGGGAAACCCCATAGAAGCAGTAGCTCCGGTAACAATTGCGGTAAAAGGAGTGTCCCCAAATTCAAATCCCATTTTATCAACCGCATTCTTACTGGCGTCTAACATTTCTACTTCCAGCATTACCTGCGGCACAGGTACATCTAAAGACGCAATTATCTGGCTGATCACCAGCATTTTTTTCGGGGTATCCGTAACAATCAGGCTATTCGTGCGGTAATCTTCAATCATCGATCCGGCGCTGGAAAGTGCTTTTTTAACCGCACTGCTAATTCCACCCTCATCCTCCTCTTTCCATTTAGCCCCACTTGAAGCAGTAGATGAAGAAGTAGTTGAATCAGTTGATGTAGAGCCTGAAACACTGCTGCTCGTATTCTTAGACATCTCATTTTTTAAAGACGAGGTAGTCACGGTGGCATTTTTTAAATAAAAAACTTTAGTTATTGTTTCAGTTTCCATCTTTCCCCATTCCTTAACCACAAAAATATTAGCGTTACTATCTAATTCATAAGAAAGATTATTGGCACTAAAGATTTTATTCATCGCACTGGTTAAAGGTACTTTATCCAGATAAAGGGTTACTTTTCTATCCTGGACGGCTTCCGAAGCAATAAAATTCATTCCCGATTGCATAGAAAGCATCTTCAGCACATCCTTGATATTCGCATCCTGAAAATCCATGGAAATAATCGGCTCATTATTCGGATCCGGAGAATCCGCAAATAGGTCCGATATAAAAAATACACAGACCATTGAGAAAATAAAAACAAAAATCAAGAAAATCTTTTTCATTTTTCCTCCTTGTCTTGCTTATCTTTTTTGTCTTCTTTATCCGAAACCGGGGCATTACCCGGAGTGGGCAGAACAATTATTTCTCCGCCAAAACTTAAGCTGATCCCCGTTTTATCTATATCCACTATTTCAACTCCATCAATTGAATCACCGACTTTTAATATTTTGTCATTAATAATTGCCTGCGGGAGCCTCCCGCCCCAGATTACACCTTTTACTTTAAAATTTTCTAAATTAGGCAAAATCTTTTCCAGGCCTAAGTTTTCCTGCGTTACCTGAATGTTTTGGGCGTTTCTCTCTTTGTTTAACAGGAATAAATCACTGAAGGGATCGCGTAAATCCCCGGACTTATACTCAACCACCGGACGCAAAATTATCCCGGAGTTAGCATCTTGCGCAAAAACCGCAGGCGGAAAAATTACTAAGAACGCTAAAAAGAAAGTTATATTTAACCGCTGGCCTGTTTTTATCATATTAAAGAGAAGTTATTGTGCTTATTTTTAAATTAGTATCTATATCTTGCTCTACTTTTTTACCAGCCTGCTTGCCGCTAATTTTAGTCATGCTGATGTCTTCAACGAGAAACAGGTCTTTATAGTTCTCAATCTTGCTGATGAACTGGCCCAGAGCATGGTAATTTGCGACTCTGACCACAATCAAAAATGTACTTTTAATATACTCCGTATATTGCTGTTCCGGCCCGGGCTTGACTGAAATTATCTTAACCCCGGTATCCCTGGCAATATTAGTCATCGCATCAATAACTGAACTTAAGTCTTTCCGGCTGAAAGTTTCCTTATAAGTGTTAATTTTTTCCTCTACCTTAATTAAGTCTTTAATGATCTCGCTCTTTTTTATTTCCTCATTTTTTCTTTCCTCAAGAAGAGCCAGCTGCTGATTCTGGCCGCCGTATATATAAAGAGTCACAAAAATTGCCAATATTATAACTCCAGCATTTATAATTTTGTTCTTATTCTTGCTGAAGAAGTCTAGGGATATCATTTTTTTCTCCGCTTAATTTTTACAAGTGATGCTGAAAATCGCGACACTGTCGCCATCGCTTACTCTGCGGTCAACAGAAGTAATCGTTATATCTTTAAAGTTCTTAGAAAAAAACTGCTCTGCCTTAAGATTAGATAAAAATGTACTTACCGCTTCAAATTCTCTATCGCTGTCACCTAAATAAACCTCGCCATCCAGGCTAACCTCAGGCTGGCCATCTTCATTATTGCGCCCGGAAGAAAGCTTGGTGAGCCAAACGCCATCCGGCAGAGCCCGCGGGATAATATCAAGAAAATAAGTAGCATAAAGCTGGTCTTTGATCAAATTATCCAGGCTGCTTAATCTCTTTTTAAGTTTTTTTTCACGCGAGCTTAAAATAACCGAATCGTCATCTTCTGAAATATTCGCTAGCTTTGGCCTTTTACTTTTTATAGAGTTTATTTCCTGGCGTACCGGCTGCATCCTATATATACCATATCCAAAAGTAACTGCGCAGATCAAAATTCCCAGGATTATAACTTTTAAATCAACCTTTACCCCTTCCATAAAAGACAGGAAGGCAAAGAGATTTTCTTTTCCTTTGGCGCTATCTGCTTTAATCCGGGTATTAAAAAGATTGATCTTTACTTTTAAAGGGATGTCTTTAAAAAGGACCGCTCCGAAGCTTTTACCCAAAATCGAAGAATAAGTTGCGTTTTTACCTAAAACCCGGCTGGTATCCACAAATTTTGCTGAAATCCCCGATGCCGCAAAAAAATCCCGCAGGTCTTCGCGCATATTTTGCCCGGAAAGCACATAAAGCGTTTTAATCTCTTTATCCGGGAACTTACGGCGGTAATAATCCTGGGAAACACGTATTTCGCTTTTTAGCTTATCGTACTTTTTTAACTGGCTGTTATCCGCCGAATCCTCAAAACCCTCAACCCCGGCAGCCAGCAAAATATCCCGGCTGAAAAATGGCAAGCCATTCTCAGAAACCATAAAATTTATTTCATCATCATTATTCAAATCAAAACAAAAACTAGCAATCACTCCGCTATCTTTAACTCCGCACAAATTTAAAAAGCGTAAAAGGCTGAAAGCTGAATACTCAATATCATTAATTTTGATATTTAACTGTTTGGTAATAGAAATATATTTTTCTAAAATTTCTTTTTTTATACCTACAAATAATACAGTATTTAATTTATTCTGTTTGCTTGGCTCAACCTGAAAATTATAAATTAAATCCTCCAATTTAAAGGGAATGTATTTCTTCGCTTCGAAATTAATCGCACTTTGTAACTCATTGCTGGGTAATTTAGGTATTTCAAAAGTGCGGATTATCAGGTCTTGCCCGGAGATGCAGATCGTCCCCTGGTCAACATTCATATGGTTGGTCCGCAAAGCATCTTTAATCAAAGCGACGATTTTTACATCGGTCGGGACTTTTTCTTCGAAATCACCGGAAAACATACTGGCCTGAGGAATAACCACGCTATTGACCAGCTTCTTTTTATTCCCTTCTGCCAACCCGATAGAATTAGTGCCAAAATATATTCCTAAAGAGTTCATGATTGTTCCCCTGAGGTAGGCGTACGTTTTTTACTTCTTAACCAGGTATCAATATCATCACGGTCAAATCTCCAGACTCCTCCCACTTTCATTCCCGAGATTTTACCCTGGTTAAGCCAATTATAGATAGTTTGCTTCTTTAATTTTAAGTATTCTGCTAATTCATCTATATCTATGAGTCTTGCCATAAGTCTTACTTCCTTTAGCTATAAGTTACTGTGGGTTTAATTAAAACATAATCTATATATTTTGTCAAGTGTTTTTTTATATAGGCTTACTTAAACTTACTTATGTTAATTAAAAAACTTACTTAGAATATGATAGATTTACTCGATAAATTACGAGATTGGCTACGGAGTGTAGGTGAAAACAGCAGTAGAATTAATGCAAAAATTTGAACCAGCTGGTGGCGAGCAAGGCTTTGAAGCCGG
>JAQTRA010000038.1 GCA_028712045.1 Candidatus Omnitrophota bacterium
TAGAACTTCGCGGTCACTTTTTTTCTGGATCGCGCGCTCAACCTGGGTGACAATATCTTCCATCTTCTCAACGCTCACCGGCCTTTTTTCACAGGCGCGGATTACCCCGGAAAGCATCTTTTTGCGGTCAAATGATTCCCTGCGGCCGTCTTTTTTGATCACCAACAAAGAAATTTCCTCAATATATTCATAAGTAGTAAAACGTTTGCCACACTTCAGGCACTCCCGCCTGCGCCTGACTGCTGATTCTTCGGCGGTAGCGCGGGAATCTACTACTTTATCTTCTTTATAACCGCAAAAAGGGCACTTCATATTTTTCTTATTTTTATTTTTGCCTGTCTTAAAAAATCCGCGGACATTTTATCCGGATAACCATCGGCAATAACAATCTCTTTTATCTTAGCATTGATCAGCATTTTCGCGCAGATCACACAAGGTTGGTTCGTGGCATAAAGTGTCGCGCCTTTAACGCTGATCCCATGTAAAGACGCCTGGATCAAAGCATTCTGTTCCGCATGCAGCGCGCGGCATAATTCATGGCGCTCACCGGATGGAATATTTAATTTCTTACGTATGCAGCCGATCTCAACACAATGTTTTAATCCGCTGGGCGCGCCGTTATAACCCGTAGCTAAAATCCTCTTTTCGCTGACTAAAACCGCTCCGACGCTACGACGCAGGCAAGTTGATCTTTTCGCAACAAGGTGCGCCATCTCCAGAAAATATTCATCCCAGCTTGGCCTACGATGCAATACAGTTTTCTTTTTCATTTTTAGAGTAACTCCGAATATAATGGAAATTTCTTAGCTAAAGTAATCGTTTCTTGCTTGATTTTAGCCAACTTAGTTAAATCACCCTGGCTAGTTAAGGCATCATTAATCAGCCCGGCGATTATCTGCATCTCTCTTTCTTTCATCTTACGCGTGCTTACTGCCGGAGTACCTAAACGAATACCGCTGGTTACTGTCGGGCTCTTTTCATCAAAGGGGATCATATTTTTATTCACTGTGATATTGACTTCTCCCAGGATCCTTGAAGCATCCGCGCCGGTAACGTTTTTAGGATTTAAATCCACCAGCATTAAATGCGTATCAGTGCCTCCGGAAACAATCCGAAAACCTTTTTTCTCTAAAGCAGAAGCTAATTCTTTGGCATTCTTGGTTAATTGAATCTGATATTGTTTAAATTCAGGGGTCATCGCTTCAGCAAATGCCACCGCCTTAGCCGCAATCACATGCATTAAAGGCCCGCCTTGTATGCCGGGAAAGATCTGGCTATCAATTTTCTTGGCAAACTCTTTTTTACATAAAATAAACCCTCCGCGCGGTCCGCGTAAAGTCTTATGCGTAGTAGAAGTCACAAACTCCGCGTAAGGCACCGGCGATGGATGAATTCCGGCCGCCACTAAACCGGCGATATGCGCCATATCCACAAATAAATACGCGCCTACGCTATCAGCAATCTGACGAAATCTTTTAAAATCAATTATCCTGGGATACGCCGAAGCGCCGGCTAAAATCATTTTTGGTTTATGTGTTGTAGCCAGCTCCTGAATCAAATCGTAATTCAGGCTCTCTGTTTTTTTATCGACACCATAACCCACCATTTTATAAAATCTTCCGGAAAAATTATGCGGATGTCCGTGTGTAAGATGCCCGCCAGCAGCTAAATCCATTGCCAAAACAGTATCTCCGGGATTTATGGCCGCAAAATAAACCGCCATATTTGCCTGGGATCCCGAATGCGGCTGAACATTTACATGCTCCGCGCCAAATATTTCCTTAGCTCTTTCAATCGCCAGACTTTCAACAATATCAACATTTTCACATCCACCATACCAACGTTTACCCGGGTAACCCTCGGCGTATTTATTCGTTAGTACCGAGCCCTGCGCCTCTAACACGGCTAAAGATGCGAAATTCTCCGAGGCAATTAACTCCAAATTCTCTTCCTGTCGTTTAAGTTCTTGCCTAATTGCTGCGTAAACCTGCGGATCCGTTTCTTTTAAATGTTTCACTTTTTCCACTCCTTATTTATCAATTAATTTCAATCTTCTTAAATGCCTGCCCCCTAAAAATTTAGTCTTTAACCAAACCGTAATCATCTTTTTAGCTAAATCCGCGGTTACAAATGCCGAGCCTAAAACCAAAACATTGCTATCATTATGCTCACGGCTTAATTTAGCTGCCTTTAAATTATAGCAAAGTGCGGCGCGCACTCCAGACAGCCTATTGGCAACTATGGAATTACCGATACCGCTTTTACAAATAAGTATACCTTGTTTAGCTTCGCCGGATGAAATCTTTTTGGCTAGAGCATAAGCATACACCGGATAATCACAGCGCTCCTTAGAATACGTGCCTAAATCCTGAACGCTAATCCTTTTTTTATCAAAATAGCTCAACAGTTTTTTCTTTAAAACAAATCCGGCGTGATCTGAAGCAATCAGAAGTTTACTCATATGATTTTACTTATCCTTTCTACGGCATTTTTAATAATATTCAGGGTGTCCTCATAAAACTCCAAAGATCTTCCGGCAGGATCAGGAATATCCAGGTTATTATCATTTATTTTAGCAAATTCCTTTAATAAAAAAAGCCTATTCTTAGCTTCCGGGGCAAGCAGCAGGATTTCACGCTCATGGGTGCTTTCCATGGTCAAAATAATATCTGACCTGTTTATCAATTCTTTAGTTACCCTTTGCGCGCGATGGCTGCTCACATCAATTGCTTCCATACTCTTAAGAATTTCCCGTGTTTCCTGACTGGCGCCACCTCCGGCAAGGATCATTATCCCTGCGGAATCTACTTCTACGTCGGTTCTTTTCTGTTTTTCTAAAACCTTCTTTAAATACGCTTCAGCCATTACTGAACGGCAGGAATTTCCCGTGCAGACAAAAAGCACGGTTTTTGTTGCAGCGACTTTTTCGATATCTTCATCTTCAATCGCCCCGCTTCTGACGATCTGCAATGTTTCAGTGGTTAAATCTACAATGGTCGATTCCAGCCCTATTTTTGTCTGGCCGGCGTCAAGAGCTAAGTCCACCAAACCATCCATATCTTTAATCGCCTGCTCAAAATTATCCGGCGCAGGTTCATCGGAAATATTAGACGATGGGCAAGCTAGCGGTACTTTAGATTTAGCGATAATTCTTAAGGCGACTTGATTATCCGGCATACGCAAACCAACTTTGCCTTCGGTGATAGATTTAAATATAATTGTCAGCGGCCCCGGCCAGAATTTATGCATTAATTTGTAAGCGGCAACCGGAATATCATTGGCAAATTCTTCAACTTCAGCCTGGTCAGCTATGATCAACGAAAACGGCTTATCTTTTGGCCTTTTTTTAATTTCATAAAGCCTATCCAGCGCGAATTTATCCAAAGCATTGGCCGCAATACCATAAACAGTTTCCGTAGGAATAATTACTAATCCTCCGTTACTGATCACCTCAGCTGCCTGATTAATATACTCTTCTTCCGGGGCAGCGGGATTAATTTTAATTATTTTTGTTACGCTCATATTTTGATTTTAGTCTGTTTAATCTTAAGGCGCATCTGTTTTTTATAATTAACCAGCTTACTGCGAATTTTAGCATCGTTTAACCCGAGGATCTCTAAAGCAAAAAGCGCGGCGTTTTTAGCACCGGCTTTACCAATTGCCATGCAGGCAACCGGAATTCCCGGAGGCATCTGCACAGTGGATAAAAGTGAATCCAGGCCTTTTAAATTTTTTGTCTCAATGGGTATGCCGATAACCGGTAAGGTCGTGTGGCTGGCCACAACTCCGGCTAAAGCAGCAGACATACCCGCGGCGGCAATAAAGACTTTTGTTCCGGCTTTAGGAGCTGACTCCACATATTGCGCTACTTCTTTAGGAGTTCTATGCGCGGATAAAACCTTGGCCTCAAAACTTACTTTAAATTCTTTTAAAAGGTTGATCGCCTCATTGACTGTTTCTAGATCCGACTGGCTGCCCATAATTATGCTTATTTTCTGCATACTGCCCTCCCCTAATTTTTAGCTCGTTTACCAATATCTTTGCGAAAGTGCATATCTTCAAAATTTATTTTTTCAACTGCGGCGTAAGCTTTATTGATGGCTTCTTTTATTGAATTGCCTAAACCGGTTACTCCTAAAACCCGGCCGCCGCTGGTTAAAATTTTATTTCCTGATTTTTTAGTTCCGGCATGAAAAACAACTACATCATCTAATTTAGCCACCTGATCCAGGCCGCTGATTTCTTTATCTTTTGCGTAATTCCCCGGATAACCGCTAGCTGCGCAAACTACACAAACGCAAGCCCGGGTATCCCAATCTAAATTCTTTATTCTGGAAAGTTTGCCTTCACTAGTGGCCAACATAACTTCTAAAAGATCTGATTTAAGCCTGGGTAGAATCGCCTGGGTTTCCGGATCGCCAAAACGCACATTAAACTCCAAAGCCTTCGGGCCGTCTTTAGTTAACATTACCCCGGCATACAATACTCCGCGAAACTCGATACCTTCTTTGGCTAAGCCGTCGACCGTGCGATAAATAATTTTATCTAAGATTTCTTTAAATAATTCCGTTGTGACTACGCTGGCCGGAGAATAAGCGCCCATTCCGCCGGTGTTAGGGCCGGCATCATTATCAAAAATACGTTTGTGATCTTGCGCTGAAGCCAAAGCGATTACTTCTTTGGAATCCGTAATTACTAAAATCGATGCTTCTTGCCCCTCTAAACACTCTTCAATAATAATCTTGTTGCCTGCCTCACCAAAAATCTTTTCCTGCATCATTGAGGCCACTGCCTGCTTAGCCTCATCAATAGTTTTAGCGACAACTACCCCTTTGCCTGCGGCTAAACCATCAGCTTTAACTACACAAGGCGCGCCAATTTTTTCAATATATTTATTTGCCGCATCAGGATGATCGAAAACTTTAAAATCCGCAGTAGGCACCTTATATTTAGCCATCAGCTCTTTTGAAAATACCTTGCTTGCTTCTAATTGAGCCGCAGCTTTATTTGGGCCGAAGATGCGCAATTTATTTTCACAGAATATATCAACAATACCCGCGGCTAATGTAACTTCCGGGCCGACTACCGTTAAATCAATTTTTTCTTTTCTGGCAAATTCAAGCAGGCCGTCTAGGTCATCGGCTTTGATATCGGTACATTCGGCAATCTGGCTGATCCCGCCATTGCCCGGAGCGCAGAATATCTTAGCGCACAATTTTGATTGCGCGATCTTCCAGACTAACGCGTGCTCCCTGCCACCTGAACCAATAACTAAAATCCGCATTTATTTCCTTTAGGTAAGGCCCGGTATATTCAGCCCGGTAACATCTTTCATTTTCTGCGCCGCGATTTCCTGCGAACGTTTAATTGAACGATTAAATGTATCTTTTAATGAAGCTGCAAGATTTGCTTTTTCTGATCCTTCAAGATTATCCTTAATCACCAGCTCTTTTACTTCCTGAGAGCCGTTCATGGTAATTTTAATTAAACCATCAGAACTTTGGATATCAAAATTCGTATTATCTAATTGCCGCTTGATCTCCTGCATCTTCTTCTGCATATCAAACAACGCTTTCATCTTGTCAAACATAAGTATCCTTCCTGTTTATTCCGCTTAAGCCTTGATCATGACTAAAAACATCTTGAAACGGTCTATTGCCTTTAGAGAATGCGGCTTATTTGCCGGCATAATAATAGTTTCGCCGGTTTTTAAGTTATGCTGCTTTCCGGCAATAGTTATTTCTACTTTTCCGTCAAAAATATAAACTAACGCGTCAAATGGCGCGGTATGCTCGCTTAAACCCTGGCCTTTATCAAAAGCAAAAAGCGTTACTGAGCCTTTTTCTTTCTTAATCAGCTCCTTACTCACAACAGAGCCATCTTGATAATCTACCAAATTATTCAAATTACCAGCTTCTTCGATAATATTCAGCATTTATTTTGTAATTTTCTTTATTGCCCTAAGCATTTCTTGGCTATCTTTTCGCCCTTGCATAAATTCTTCATTGGTTATTGTCGGTCTCTCTACTTTCACAATTGATTTTGATACCACCCTATCCCAATTATCACCATCTTTACAAACTTCCAAGACTCCCTTTATTTTATTGAATCTTAAGAGATCAGGAGTTTGATCATCTATATACTCATATTTAGGACAAGCAATGTAAAGAATAAATCCAGCAACTATCATTAACAAAATTACCTGAAGAAAAGTTTGCTTCTTCATCTCGTCCCTCCTTGTACTAATTAAAACAAATATTTCCAAAAACCTAACCTTACTATCCGTTAAGAATATAGATATCTTTGAATTTTATTTCGCTATTACCGCTCCATCAGGTATATCAAGTACTGCACTTTGTTTAAACTCCACATCCGTAGCTAAAATAATTTCAGGCTCAGCATTTGAATGTCCATGTGCCCATAAATATAACTCTATCCCAAATATCGTTGGCATAAAGAAAAACCCATCAGAATCCACTTTTGGATAAACCTTTGCTACCTCATTTTTAGAACCAAATGCGTAATCCCCCTCAATTAAATCTAATCTTCTCATGCCCATAAGTATGTGTGGCATAATTACATTTGGATTTTCATTGTTTGAAAAATCCATACATTTATAATATACATTAAGAGGAATAAATATTTTCATTTCTTTTCTTCGTTTATTTGCTATTCCAAGTTCGATATCTATCCCTTTGAATAATTTTCTCACAATATAATAAAGAATATAATGTGTTCTTACTTGGTAGGTTGATAACGAACTCAACGTTGATATTATTGTCAATCCGCGATCATCACGAGAAACTTCTGTGCGCGAAGAAGCCAAAACCCCACCAAAATATTCAGCAGATAGCTCATCTTCACAAAAAGCACCTTCATTAATAATATGTTTTAAGATCCGAGGATTGACGACTCCAGGTTGTTCTAGCTTATTTCCCAATAATTTTGCTGCTCGATTAAATATACGCGTTATGTTAATATTGCATTTTTTCACCAAATTCTTTGTTTCTTGACCCAAATATTCAGCAGTCGGACCCAACAATTTCACAATAATATCTTTACCTCCCAATACCACTAAACCCGTACCAATTAATTTTTCATCCATTTTTATTTACTCTCAACTCATTATATTACTAGATATCTTACTTCTATTTAGCTATATTTTGACAAAGAATGTTGCAGAGCGTGTACACAACAACAATCAAAAAATATTAAGTACGAGATTGTTCCAGCACCCAAAGTGCCCACAATAATGGTTTATTTCTTTTCTTCTTTATTCTTAATCGGCAAGAAGCCGGCCATTTCGCCAATTACATTGACTAGCTCGGTATTTGCCGGAACCACGATCTTGGCATTATGCTGCAAAGACTTCTCCACTGCTTCTAATTTACGCAATACCTGCGCATTGCCGGTAAAATAATGCTCGGCGGCTTCATTGACTAATTTTATCGCTTCTGCTTCACCTTCTGCTTCTAAAATACGTGCCTGCTTAATACCTTCAGCTTTTTTGATCTCGGCGCGCTTTTGTCCGTCAGCAACGGTCTCGGTAGCTGTAGCATAATCAATCGCAGAAATTTTTTCATTTTCTGCTTTAACAACTTTGTTCATTGTTTCCTGAACATCTTTTGGCGGGTCAATCTCTTTAAGCTCAGTCCTGACGATCTCTAAACCCCAGCTACCTGTTTCTTCACAAAGAGTTTTATGCAACTCCGCGTTAATCTTTCCTCTTTCACTATTGCAGGATTTTAAAGTTAAAGTGCCGATAATATTTCTTAAAGTTGTCCGCGCCAGATTCACAATCTGCCACTGATAATTATTCACACTATATTGGCAATTCTTTACATCCGCCTCATCAGCTTTTACTTTAAAATAAACCTGCGCATCAACTTTAGCGTTCAGGTTATCATTAGTAATAATCTCCTGCGGCTCAGCATCCACCATTTGCTCGGTGATATTGATCTGATAAAGAACTTCCACTATGGGCAACACCCAGTTAAATCCCGGATTAGCAAAACGATGATATTTACCCAACCTTTCCACTAAACCTCTATGCGTAGGCCGCACAATCCTGATCCCCATAAAGAAAATAACGACCAGCACAGTAATAATTAGTCCGATTGTGTTCATTGCTACCTCCATTGTAATAATGTCAGGGTGTCCCCTAAGAGGACGTCCCCTTAATGTAAACTTGCTTATTGCCTTTTACTGCGGATCCGATAATCCAGGATTTTAATTTAAGCTGGGCTAATTTTTTAATTATTCTCACAGCTGTCTGCGGCTGGACAAT
>JAQTRA010000039.1 GCA_028712045.1 Candidatus Omnitrophota bacterium
AGTAAAATTCATGGCAGGGTTTGCCGGAAAGCACCAACGCGTTTACCAAAGCAGTTGCCCCCGGAATAAAAGTTATTTCCAAGTTGTTTTTTATAGCTAAATTAATTAAGTTATACCCCGGATCAAGGATGCCCGGCGATCCCGCATCAGAAACCAGGGCGATATTTTTACCCTGCTGCAATAAATTTAAGATATACTCCGCTTTAACAAACCGGTTATGCTGAAAAAAACTGGTAGTGGGGGTTTTGATCTCATAATGCGTCAATAAGATTTTCGTATGGCGGGTATCTTCGCAGGCAATTAAATCTACGGATTTCAAAACCTCAATTGCCCGTAAAGTGATATCTTTTAAATTTCCTATTGGTGTTGCAACAATATATAACATATTTAAACCGGGGACGTGCTAAAAAGGGACACCCTTAATCAAGGGTGTCCCCGAAGAGGACGTCCCCTTTTACTTTTTATTCGACGGTAACGGACTTAGCTAAGTTGCGCGGTTGATCCACATCGCAACCGCGTTTTACAGCAATATGATAGGCGATCAACTGCAGAGGAAAAGCCACTAACAAAGGAGAAAATAATTCTTCGGACTTAGGAATATAAATAACTTCTTTGGTCAGCTCGGTAATTTCTTTATCCCCCTCACTGGCAATCGCAATAATTTTCCCGTGACGGGAGCGGATCTCCTGAATATTCGAAACCATCTTATCGTAAACTTTAGAAGCCACAGCAATACAAACTACCGCGCGATACTCATCAATTAAAGCAATCGGCCCATGCTTCATCTCTCCGGCAGCATAACCTTCAGCCGGAATATAAGAAATTTCTTTGAGCTTAAGCGCGCCTTCCAAAGCTGAAGGATAATTAATATTCCTTCCCAGATACAAAAATGAACCCAGATGCGAATGTTTACGGGCAAGTTTGGCGATATTATTTTGTTCTTTAAGGATTGATTCCTGCTGCTTGGGAATTTTGCGCAAATCATTTAAATATTTGATGATTTTAGCATGCGGAAGAATATTCCGGATGCCGGCAAGATAAAAAGCGAATAAATACAGGGCGGTTAACTGCGCGGTATAAGCCTTGGTCGAAGCCACCCCGATTTCCGGCCCGGCGTGCGTATAAATTACGCCATCGGATTCGCGGGTTAAAGTAGAACCCAACACATTGCAGATAGAAATTACGCTGGCCCCGCGTTTTTTTGCTTCTCTTACCCCGGCCAAAGTGTCCGCGGTTTCCCCGGACTGGCTGATGGCGATAACCAAAGTGTCCGGGCCGATTAAAAGTTCACGATACCTGAATTCGCTGGAAACATCTATCTGGGTGGAAATAGAACAGATAGATTCTAAAACATATTTTCCCACTAATCCGGCATGATACGCTGTCCCGCAAGCAACGATAAAAATTTGTTTTATATTTTTAAGCTTCTCCTCGGGAATATCCTGTTCTTCGAAATCTATATTTGCGGATTCTACGTTTATTCTGGAGTTAATCAAACTTTCCAGGATCTTCGGCTGCTCATTGATTTCTTTTAACATAAAATGCTCAAAACCGTTTTTCTGAGCCTGGGTAATATCCCAATTAATCCGCACGGATTTTTTAGCGACGGGCCGGCCTTCAAGATCCGTAACCCTGAAACTGTCTTTAGTTAAAATTGCTACTTCATTTTCGTCTAAGAAAACAATATCCCGGGTTGATTCTAAAACCGCGGGCGCATCGGAAGCGATAAAATTTTCTTGCTTACCTAAACCTAAAATTAAAGGGCTGCCCGAACGCGCTCCCACTAACTTCTCCGGCTCTCGGGAAGAAATAACCCCAATGGCAAAAGAACCCACGAGTAGCTTAAGCGCACAACGCACTGCATCTTCCAGGGGAATATTTTTATAAAACTTTTCAATTAAATGTACGATTACTTCGGTATCCGTCTGGCTGCGGAAGGTGTGGCCTTCTTTAATCAGGCGGTTTTTCAGGATTTCAAAATTTTCAATTATCCCGTTATGCACCAAAGCGATCTCGCCGGTGCAATCCTGGTGAGGATGGGCATTGGGCTGCGTGGGGGCTCCGTGCGTGGCCCAGCGGGTATGCGCTATACCAATCGTGCCGCTAAGCGGCTTAACTTTAACTAATTTATCTAAGGCCTGGATCTTACCGGGGGATTTTCTTAAAGATATGGTGTTTTTCTGAGGATTAATTACGGCAATGCCGCTTGAATCATAACCGCGATACTCCAGCCGGCGCAGCCCGCTCATCAAAATACCCTGAGCTTCCCTCTCTCCGACGTATCCGACTATTCCGCACATTGCACACCTTGAATTTAAATGACCCTGACGGGATTTGAACCCGTGTCGAGAGCTTGAAAAGCTCTTGTCCTAGACCAGGCTAGACGACAGGGTCGAGCCTTTATTCTTCTTCGGCAATAACCGGGGCAACGCCAGCAACCCGGTCTTTAGCCTGCAACTTAATTAAACGCACGCCTTGCGCAGAGCGGCCGGTTTCGCGGATATCTTTTATCGCGCAACGTAAAAATATACCGTTCTGAGTAATGACCATCAGCTCATCATTTTCATTTACAGTTTTTAAATTTACTGCCTCGCCGTTTTTATCCGTGACTTTAATATTGATCACGCCTTTTCCGCCGCGGCTGGTTAATCGGTATTCATCGATCGTGGTGCGCTTAGCAAAACCTAAACTCGTCACCGTAAGAATGGTGGAATCTTTTGACGGGACAACCAGGTCAATCACTTCATCTTTTTTGGCCAAAGATATCGCCCGGACCCCGTGTGCTCCCCTGCCCATCTCACGGACATTCTCTTCGGAAAATCTGATCGCCTTACCCTGCCGGGTCCCGATCAGCAATTCTTGTTTGCCGTCAGTCATTTCTACGCCGATTAAAGCATCATCCTTGTCTAAAGTAATCCCGATAATCCCGCCTTTACGCGGATTGCCATAAGCTTCTAACTTAGTTTTTTTAATTTGCCCAAGCTTGGTCACCATAACCAGGTATTTATCCGGTGAAAATTCTTTCACCGGGATAGTCGAGCTGATTTTAGCTACCTGCTCCATCTGGACCAGGTTCACAATCGCCTTGCCTTTAGAAACCCGGCTGGCCTGGGGTATTTCATAAACCTTTAACCAGTGCACCTGGCCTTTATCGGTAAAAATTAAAAGATAATCTTTGGTGGAAGCCACAAAAAGATGCTCGCTAAAATCTTCATCTTTTAAATCCGCGCCGGTTGCTCCTGTGCCCCCGCGTTTTTGTTTACGGTAAGCGCTGACAGGCAGGCGTTTGATGTAACCACCGTGGCTGATAGTTACCACCACATCCTCTTCGGCAATAAAATCTTCGACTTCTAATTCTTCGGCTTCGCCGACGATATCGGTGCGCCGCTCATCCCCGAATTTTTTCTTTAAATTTTCCAGCTCTTCTTTAATAATTGCTTCAATTTTTTTCTCCGAACTTAAAATCGCCCGGCAGGCTTCAATTTTCTTTTAAAGTTCGGCATACTCCGCGTCAATCTTATCGCGCTCAAGAGCCGTTAAGCGCTGTAACTGCATCTCCAGAATTGCCTGTGACTGCAACTCGGAAAGCTCAAACTCCTTCATTAAATTTACTTTGGCCGCTTCAACGGATTTAGAAGTTTTAATTACTTTAATAATCCGGTCAATAAACTTAAGCGCTATTTTTAAGCCTTCTAAAATATGCGCGCGCCTTAAAGCCTTATCTAATTCAAACTGGGTGCGCCGGCGGATAACAATCTTACGGTGTTCGATATAGCAATCTAATACCTGGCGTAAATTTAATACCTTGGGCCGGTTATCGACCAGAGCCAGCATGATAATCCCAAAAGTAGTTTCCAGTTGGGTATGTTTAAACAACTGATTTAAAACAATCTGCGATTCAACATCCCGCTTAAGCTCAACGACAATACGCATACCATCTTTATCCGATTCATCGCGAATATCCGAGATGCCTTCGATTTTTTTATCGTCAACCAAGCCCGCGATCGCTTCAATCACCCCGGATTTCTGAACCTGATAAGGAATTTCCGTAATAATAATTAAATCTTTACCGTTCTTCTGATGCTCCACAGTTGCCCGGGAACGAATCAGCAGCTTCCCTCGGCCGGTAGTATAAGCATCTTTGATCCCGGCTTTGCCGCAGATTAATCCACCCGTCGGAAAATCCGGAGCTTTGACATAACGCATCAGGTCTTTAATCTCTGCTTCGGGGTGGTCGATCAGATAAATAATAGCGTCACTTACTTCATTTAAATTATGCGGCGGGATATTCGTAGCCATGCCGACGGCAATACCACTGGAACCATTAACTAATAAATTCGGCAGGCTTGCCGGTAAAAGCAACGGCTCCTTTAAAGAAGAATCAAAGTTCGGGCCAAAATTAACCGTATCTTTATCAATATCACCGAGCATCTCATCGGTAATCGCGGCTAGTCGCGCCTCGGTGTAACGCATCGCTGCGGCAGCATCCCCGTCAACCGAACCAAAGTTACCCTGGCCGTCAACTAAAGGATAACGCAGGGAAAAATCCTGGGCCATTCTTACTAAAGTTTCATAAATCGCCGAGTCACCGTGAGGGTGATACTTACCCATGGTTTCGCCGACGATACGCGCGCATTTTTTATAGGGTTTAGAATGCTCCAGGTTAAGCTCCTGCATCGCATAAAGAATTCTGCGATGCACCGGCTTTAACCCGTCGCGCACATCCGGCAGGGCCCGGCCGACAATTACGCTCATGGCGTAATTCAGATAGGAATCCTTAACCTCATCTTCAATATAAACCGGAATTATTTTTTCGTTGCGGGTATACATTTTATATATCCAGGTTCTTTACCTGATGCGCATAATCTTCAATAAATTGGCGGCGCGGCTCAACCTGATCTCCCATTAAAACGGTAAACATCTTATCCGCTTCTACTGCATCTTCTAATTTTACCTGTAAAATCGTGCGTTTTTCCGGATCCATGGTTGTATCCCAAAGCTGATGCGGATTCATTTCACCTAAGCCCTTATACCTTTGGATATGCATGCCCTTGGCGGCCACTTCTTTAATGTAAGCCAATAACTCTCTTAAGCTAAACACTTCTTTAGCGTCATCATCATTAGTAATGCGGTAAACTGCTTTTATTTTTTTATCTGATTCCTTAATCACACCGTTTTTGGCAATAACCACTGTGGTAAAGTATGTTTCAATCTCCAGGCCGAGTTTTTCGATCTTGGCGGTGACTTCCTCAATCTCCTGAGATTCAAATAGCTGTAAAACATCTTGTTCCACTTCTTTGCCTTCCTTTTCAGTGAGGCTAGCTAGTTCTTTATCGGTATAAAGAAAAAGGTCTTTCCCATCCACTTTGACCCTATAAACTGGCATTTTTTTGGTCTTTGGCTGTCTAAAACTAAGGTAATCTGCAAAACTTACTCCCTTTTTCTCTAAATACCTTCCAAGCTTATCTAACTCCACCAACAACGTTAATAGCTCTTTGAACTGATTGTCAGTAAAGGTTTGTTTATCTTTAACCCGAAACAACTTATGCCCTTCCCGGCCTAAATCTAAAAGCAATTCATCCATCTGTTTCTCAGTCTGGATATATTCTTCGCGCTGGCCTCTTTTAATTTTATAAAGCGGTGGCTGAGTAATATAAACATGCCCGGCTTCCACTAATTTTGGCATTTGGCGGTAAAGCAAAGTCAAAAGTAAAGTCCGGATATGTGAACCATCAATATCCGCATCTGCCATTAACATTAATTTATGGTAGCGTAATTTACTTAGGTCAAACTCTTCACCGATGCCCGTACCCAGAGCGGTAATGATCGTACGAATTTCTTCGTTGGATAAAATTTTATCTAAACGGGATTTTTCGACATTTAAAATCTTACCTTTAATCGGCAAGATCGCCTGGAATCTTCTGTCCCGGCCCTGTTTTGCCGAGCCACCGGCGGAATCTCCTTCGACAATATATAATTCACAAAGCGCCGCATCCCTTTCCGAACAATCCGCCAGTTTACCTGGCAGGCCGGCGCCCTCTAAAGCGCCTTTTCTGCGGGTTAATTCGCGCGCTTTGCGGGCCGCTTCACGCGCCCGGGAAGCAACAATTACTTTATCAATAATTTTATTGGCTACCGAAGGATTTTCTTCAAAATAGCTGGCCAGCGCATCCAAACTTGCCGAGGCCACTAAGCCTTCAACTTCGGAATTACCTAATTTGGTTTTGGTCTGGCCTTCAAATTGCGGGTTCGGCACTTTTACGCTGATTACCGCGGTCAACCCTTCACGCGCGTCATCCCCGGTAATGGCGATATCATCTTTTAATAAATTTTTAGCTTTGGCATATTGATTTATCGCTCTGGTCAGCGCGGATTTAAAACCGGATAAATGCGTGCCGCCTTCAATAGTATTAATATTATTCGCAAAAGAAAACATGGTCTCGGCATAACCATCATTATATTGCAGCGCGACTTCGACCATAATATCATCCTGTTTTTTTTCAAAATAAACTACTTTATTGTGCAGCGGGTTCTTGTTTTTATTCAGATACTCCACAAAAGAAACAATCCCGCCGGAAAATTCAAAGATTGATTCTTTATCCGAACGCTCGTCAGTTAATTTAATTTTTAACCCTTTATTTAAAAAGGCTAGCTCGCGCAGGCGCTGGCTTAAGGTATCATAGGAATATTCCGTCTTAGAAAAAATACTCTTATCCGGCTTAAAGGTAATTTTTGTCCCGGTGGAAGTGCTTTTGCCGATTACTGTAAGCTTAGAAACTGTTTTGCCCCGCTCATAACGCTGATGATAAATTTTGCCGTCGCGCTTGACTTCAACTTCCAGCCAATCCGAAAGCGCATTCACACAGCTGACCCCTACGCCATGCAAACCACCGGAAACTTTGTAAGAGCGATGGTCAAATTTACCACCGGCATGCAAAGTAGTCAGGGCTACTTCTACGGCGGGCTTTTTTTCCGTTTTATGCATATCTACCGGAATTCCGCGGCCGTTATCAATAACCTCGACACTATTATCCGCATGCACCCCGACCGAAATAGAGTTACAATACCCACCCAGGCTTTCATCTACGCTGTTATCCACAACCTCATACACTAAATGATGTAAACCACGGGTAGAGGTATCCCCGATATACATGGCCGGCCTGAGCCGCACTGCCTGAATACCCTCGAGAACCTGGATACTGGTAGCGTCGTAAGCTTTAGGCTTGGCTATCTCTTTAGGATTATTTTTTTCGGCTTGATCTTTTTTCATTTAAATATCCCCGATCCGCAAATTAATATCTTTGACTACCGGGGCTTGTTTTTGCAGTGCCTGCAATAACGCTTCTTTCTTCAGGCTTAAACTGTACAGCCAGGTTGAAGAATCTACGTTTAAACCCAGCACGCCCTTACTGAAATATTTAACTTTTATATGCTGCAACTCTTTCTTTGTCAAGGTATTTTTTAGCCACTGTTCCGGCCCAGCGCCGAGAAAACCGGCTTTTTTACTAGACAGCCCGGACATCAACACAGCTAATGTATTTTTTAAAGGCTCCATTTTCCTAGCTCAGCCGCATCGGCAAAACTATATACACATAACCGCTGATCCGGATCACCCCAGGCTTTTCGCTATCGGTTAATTCTAAATTAATAGTTTCTTCGCTGAGGTTTTTCAAAATATCAATTAAATAAACCGGATTAAACCCAATGGCCAGCTCCCGGCCCTGATATTCCACGGCCAGTTCTTCCCGGGACTCGCCCACATCCGGGGTAGATTTTGAGACTACTAATTTATTTTTAAAAACCTCTAATTTTACCCCCTGATAATCAGGAGTAGCTAAAAGCGCCGCTCTTTTGACGGCTAATAAAAACTGGCTGCGCTCGACCTTCATTTTATTTTCCGAAGCTATCGGGACAACCTGCTTATAATCGGGAAACTCCCCTTCAATTAAACGGGAGATGACCACAATCGTACCCAAGTCAAACAAAGCCTGGTTACTGCCCACCACTAAAGACAACTCCCCATCATCTTTTAAATTACGATTTAACTCATGAATAGTTTTAATCGGAATAATTATCTGCAGGTCCACATCTTCGCCAGCTGAGAGTTTTTTTTCGGCGATAGCCAGGCGTTTGCCATCGGTTGCAACCAAAGTTAAAACACCTTTATTGATTTTAAAAAGTGTACCATTTAACACATAGCGGGTTTCGTCGAAAGAAACCGCAAAAGAAGTCAGGGCTAACATTTGCTTTAATAAAGCCTGGTCAATTTT
>JAQTRA010000040.1 GCA_028712045.1 Candidatus Omnitrophota bacterium
CCCTAAAACCGCAACCACTTGCTTGGGCTTAAGCGTCTCTACTAAATCTAAAACATAGCCCAGCATCGGCCTGCCGCAAAGCTTATGCAAAACCTTCGGCGTTTGCGATTTCATCCGTGTGCTTTTTCCCGCCGCCAAAATTATTACCGCTATTTCCTTTTTCATATTTATTAGGGGGACGTCCTCCAAAGGGACACCCTGATTATTGTAACTATTATTCTACCGATTAAATCAAATCTATCGCTTACCAGGGTGTCCCCAAAGAGGACGTCCCCACTTAAGTCTGGTTGCCCGGCAAGGATTCGAACCTTGACAGTCAGACCCAAATTCTGATGAGCTACCATTACACTACCGGGCAAAGGCTATTAAACTTTAACTTTATTCTTTTCTTGCTCGTACGCTTCCAGAACTTTTTTCTGCAAATGTTCCCTGAACGCCTGCGTTATAGGATGAGCAATATCCTTATGCTCGGCTTGGCTTGCGCCTGTATCTTGTGTATTTTGCGCGCCTTGTAAGCCTTGAGTATTCATTTCAATTGGCAACGCTTGCGCGCATTGATTGCAATATTTACTGCGCAATTCATTTTTAAACCCGCACTTCGGGCAAGGATGTTTTACTTTACGAGAAGGCATGGCAATAAATAAACCGGTTGCGCCCTCAATTACTTTAATATTTCTTACCACAAAAACATTTTCAAAAGTAACGGTGGCATAGGCTTTTAATTTCTTATCCGGAGAATCTTTTAAAATTACCCTGACCTCGGTTATCTCCATCATCCACCTCCTAAGCTAGAGAAGTTACAAAAATCTGCCAAGATTTATGTTTTTTACGCAACTTCCTACTTAAGCCCTGAGCTTGCTTTTGTGAACTACAGAGTGCAAATACCGCTGCACCGCTTCCCGACATCATTACTTGCTCTAAACCTATGCCATAGAACGCGTTTTTAACCTGATTAACTACCGGATAAAGCCGGGTAGTAACCGGCTCTAAGCTATTAAAGAGATACTCCGGAGGAACCCGAAAACCCTTTCTGGATAACTCGGAAATTAGTATTTTAACATTAGCCAGAGGAGTTGTCAACCCAGAAAAAGAATCAAATTTCTCATAAACCAAAGGCGTAGAAACCTTAATATTCGGATAAATCAGGATAAACCAAAGCTTAAGCCGCTGCAAAGAGGCTACTGGCTTAATCTTATCCCCGCGGCTGCTTCCTAAAGCAAACTTTGTATCTTGAATAAAAAAGGGAATGTCGCTGCCTAATTGAGCAGCTAAATTCAGGAGTTTTGTTTTAGATAAATTGAGGTTCCAATATTTATTTAACCCTGAAAGCACGCTGGCCGCATTAGCTGATCCCCCGCCAAGGCCCGCGCCAACCGGGATACGTTTTTTTATTTCAATCTTAAGCCCAAAACTTAAACCCTGGCTACGCCTTAATAACTCCGCAGCGCGCCAACAAAGATTTGTCTTATTTTGGGGCACCTGCGGATTATCACATTTAATGCCAATCGCCTTGCCTTCTGCGTTTTTAAGAATAACCGTATCCGCTAAACTAATCCTGGCAAATAACGTCTTAAGGTTATGAAAATTATCTTTACGTTTATTTAAAACCTGTAAATATAAATTAACTTTGGCGAAGGATTTAATAACCAACGGCGAGCGAAAATGCTTCATGAACTGGTTCCTAGCCTTGCGAGATATTCGATAAGACTGCTTTTTCTATATCCAAGCTACTTAGCTGGTATTCTTTTAAGAGGTCTTCGGGTTCGCCGGATTGGCCAAAGCGGTTGCGGATGCCTATGCGCATTACTTTAACCGGAAAGTTTTCAGCAACTATTTCATCTACGCTAGAAGCCAAGCCGCCAATAACATTATGCTCTTCGCAAACAACAATAAGCTTAGTTTCTTTAGCCGCCTTAAGTATAACAGCGCTATCTAACGGCCGGATAGAATGCATATTAATTAAGCGCGCCTTAATGCCTTTGCTGGCTAAACTTTTTACCGCCAGCAAAGCTTGCGAAACCATTACTCCGCAGGCAATAATTGTAGCATCGTTACCTTCTGAAATAGTCTGAGCCTGCCCTAATATAAATTTGCCTTTATTTTCGATAGTCGGTATTTTCGGACGGCCTAAACGGATATAAAAAGGGCCGGGATTACTGGCTGCCGCCGTAATTGCCTCTGCGGTTTGCGGGCCGTCACAAGGCACAATAATATTCATATTCGGAAGCACACGCATCAGCGCGATATCTTCCAGTGCCTGATGGCTTGCTCCATCCGGGCCGACGGTAATACCGGCATGCGTAGCCACGATCTTAACATTAAAATTATTATAGCTTATTGACATTCTTACCTGATCCCAGGCACGGCCAGAAGCAAACACCGCAAAAGTAGAAACAAAAACAGTTTTCCCGCAACTGGCAATTCCCGCGGCAGTAGCCATCATATTCTGTTCCGCTACGCCAAAATTAAAGAAACGCTCCGGGAATTTTTTGGCAAAAAGGCTGGTGCGCGTAGAACTGGAAAGATCCGCATCCAAAACTACAATATTCTTATCCTGGGCACCTAACTCAACCAGCGCCTGGCCATAAACATCTCTTTGAAAAAACTGTTCACTCATTAGGCTAATTCCTTTAAGGCCTGCTCGGCTTCTTCTTTGGTGGGAGCCCGTCCATGAAACCCCACCACCCCTTCCATAAAAGATACGCCTTTGCCTTTGATTGTATGCGCAATAATAATTGTGGGTTTACCTTTAACCGTTTTAGCTTGATTATAGGCGGATAAAATCTCCTGCAGATTATGGCCATCAATCTCGATAACCTGCCAGCCAAAAGCCAGCCACTTGGCCGCTAAGGGTTGTAACCCCATTACATCTTCACATTTGCCATCGATCTGACAGCCGTTGAAATCTAAAATAGCACAGAGATTATCACTCTTAAAATGGCTGGCAGCCATAGCTGCTTCCCAGATATTACCTTCCTGAATTTCGCCGTCCCCTAATAAACAATAAACCCGGTAATCTTTTTTATCTATCTTGGCGGCTAAACTCATCCCTAAAGCTACAGAAAGCCCCTGGCCGAGTGAACCAGATGCTGATTCAACTCCGGGGGTAGCCCGATCCGGATGCCCCTGTAAAATTGAACCGAGTTTACGCAAAGTTAGTAACTTTTCTTTCGGAAAATAACCTGCTTGGGCTAATACCGCATACCATAGCGGGCAGCAATGGCCCTTGGACATATGAAAACGGTCACGATCAGGCCATTCAGGCTTCTGAGGATCAAACCTAAGGACATTAGCATATAAAACAGTAACTAAATCTGCAGCCGAAAGGCTGCCACCGGGATGGCCTGAGCCGGCCTTAGCTAACATCTCGATAATTAACCGACGGGTTTCTTTAGCCCTGGCTTCTAATTCTTTTAGGGAAAGTTCTTTATTTGCCATTATTGATTTTAAGCAGCTTTGCTTTTACTTTTTCCTGGTTGGCGTCTAATTTTAAGGATTTATCCCAATTTAATTTTGCGCTATCCGCGTTACCCAATTTTAAATATACGTCGCCTAAATGCTCGTAAATAACCGGGTCGCTTAAATAGGATGCTGCCTTTTCTAACTTTTCAACTGCTTCTTTAAATTTACCTTTTTTAAAATAATACCAGCCTAAACTGTCAATGTAAGCGCCATTTTCCGGATCCTGACTTAACGCTTTCTTAATTAAGCGGCCGGCCTGGTTTATTTCCTTGTCCCGCTCTAAATAAGAATAGCCCAAAAAATTCAGGACTTCATGATAATCAGGTTTTAATTTTAAAGCCTGCTTAAGTTCTTTCTCCGCAGCAACATAATCTTTGGCATCATAATAAATATTGCCCAGATAAAAATGTGCCTGGGCATCATTTGGTGCCATACTTAGAACTAATTTAAAAATGCCCTCGGCTTCTTTTCTTTTATTTTGCTGCAGGTAAATTAAACCTAAACTTTTGTAAAGCTCAATATTCTTAGGGTCAAGTTTAGTTGCATTCGCTAAAGCCAGAGCGTATTCTTGCGTGGCTAAATCGGAATTACTTTGCGCGGCATAAACTAAAGCTAAAACTAAATGCGGCTCCACTGTTTCCGGAGCAAGCACTGACGCCTGTTTTAACTGATCAATGGCTTTAACCGGATCATTTTTCTTAATAAAACCGGAAGCCAGGTTTAAATGTATTAAAGAACTTCCCGGATCTTTAATCAGCGCCTGTTGATATTCCTGAATAGACCTGTCTACATCACCGAGGTCTTCATAATAAAGGCCCAGAATATAGTGGCTTAAACCTTGGGAGTCTTTAGCTGTATCTAAGGCCTGTGCAGGTAAAATAGCGAAGGCCAATGTAAGGCAAAAACAGATTACACTGATCAGATATTTAACCCTTACCACCCCAGGCTCTTTTCTTCAGATGACGAAGACGACGACGCATTTTCTTGCGTTTATGAGTCTTGATCTTCTGTCTTTTTCTTTTCTTTCCACAAGGCATAACTACTTCTCCTAGCCCATAAGGGCACACCCGCGCAATTCCAATTAGCGCGGGGTGCTACTTCCTAATATATAACTTTATTCAACGGGTATTCAATAATTCCCTGAGCGCCAGCCTGCTTTAACGCCGGGATCAGTACTCTCACTACTTTCTCGTCAATGATTGTCTCAATCGCAAACCAGCCATCATCACTTAAGCCGGAAATTGTAGGTTTCTTTAACGCCGGTAATTTACTTAAAACCTTCTGTAAATTTTCTTTCTTGACATTCATTTTTAAACCAACTTTTTCCTCGGCCGCAATCGCGCCCTTTAAAAGCATAGCGATCTGCTCCATCTTCTCTTTCTTCCAGCTATCCTTATAAGCAGCTTTATTGGCGATAAACTGCGAAGTAGATTCACAAAGGGTGGCAATTTCAACTAATTTATTAGCGCGTAATGAACTGCCTGTTTCAGTCAGCTCAACGATAGCATCAACTAAACCGCCGGAAACCTTAACTTCCGTAGCCCCCCAGCTGAACTCGACTTCAACTTTAACTTTATTTTTCTGGAAAAAATCTTTGGTCACATTTACTAATTCAGTGGCCACGCGCTTGCCCTCTAAATCTTTGATTTTCTTGATTCCGGAATCCTGCGGCACCGCTAAAACCCATCTGACCTTACTCAGGCTCTGCTTAGCATAAGTTAAATCCGTGACTCTGACTACATCCGATTTATTCTCTAAGATCCAGTCATTTCCGGTAATCCCGCAATCCAAAGCGCCATCCTGGACATAACGCGACATCTCCTGGGCCCGCAATAAAACTGCCTGAATCTGCGGGTCATCCACCGACGGAAAATATGAACGCGAGCTGGATAAATTTACATTAAAACCAGCTTTTTTAAGCATCTTAAAGGTAGCCTCCTGAAGGCTGCCTTTGGGTAAACCTAATTTTAGAACTTTATCTTTCATAATGAATATTCCTCTTATTGATTAATATCGCTAGGAGAATTTATTATAGCGACAGATTAATATTTTGTAAAGCGTAATTATTAACCTAGATAGATTTCAATCAAATTCAGCTTATTCGCTGCCAGGCCAATGATTACTTCGCGGGTAATAACTAAATAGCGAGATTTATCAATCGGGAGGTTTTCTGAATTAAGCGAAACCTTAAGGATATGGTATTTGCCAAAACCAACCTTTTTAGGATTAAAAAACTTTATTTTTATCCTGCGATTGGCGAAAATCCGTTCAACACTAACACAACTATCCTGGCGAAAATGTTCTGCGCTTAATTTTGGCTCAATTACCAGGTCGCCGTCTTGGCCCCTGACCCCAAAAACCTGAGTCAGCATGGTCAGCACAAACCAGCTGGCAGAGCCGGTCAGATACGGATACATCCCCCGGCCTTCGAGATTAAAATACTCCGGTAAACCAGGATAGATCTTGCTCTTTGCCGTATCTGCAGCCATTTTATAAAGCGAATTTAAAGCTTTCCAACCCGCATCGGCATAACCCTGTTTATATAAAGCATAAGCAAACATCACCACCATATGGCTGAAGATTGCTCCGTTTTCTTTTTCTCCGTAGGCAAATGAAAATGCCCTGCCTAAATCATGCTGTTCTGCTTTAAAATCCGTGTTCAGGTGAATGCCCTTAGTTTGCGGATTAACTAAATATTTATTTACACTTTGTAAAATTTTCTCAATCTGCCATTCCTGAGCCAGGCCAGCCATTATCGGAAAAACCTGCCCGGTAAGGGTCATCTGCAGGCGGCCTCCCTTTTTACCTTCTAAGCGATGCTGACAATTATCATAGTAACCATTGAAGAATCCGGCTTTTAACCACTCGGTATTGCGGATATGCTGTTTTATCCAAAGAGATTTAGATTCAAGATCTTTAGCGAGGGAAGCCACATCTAAATAAACTTTTTTACCCGAGATACTTATGGAAACTAAAGAAAGATATTTCTCTAAAATTTTATGTTTATCAGAAATTTTTTCAAAATTTAATTTTTTGAATAAAACCTGCATTTCCTGGGCCACTTCTATCTTTTGCTTGCCGCTCTTAAGCAAAAGCTTAGAGAGCGTTTCCAAATTCTGCGCATACATCGCGCTGAAACACACGCTTTCGCCGAACTCGCCGGCCATATCCAAGCCATCATTCCAATCCGCGCCTTCTAAGCGGATATGATTATGAGTGCCGACATTAAAAAATTGCACTAAATTCTCAACCAGTAGATGCTCTAAGATTGTGCCGGAATAGACCTGATTAGTTTTAGTTTTTAATTTATTCCCGTATTCCTTATTCCAATTATGGTTAATTTCCTGAGTGCGTTTTATCTCATGATTACAGAAATAGCTGGCCGGCTCAAATAAAATATTCATATCGCCGGTTTCCTGGATATATAAATCCAGGGTTAAGAGCGGCCAGAGGCCATGGTCCATCCAGACCCGGCTGATATTATTACGGTCGGCAATAAATTCACCGGCGGATTTGCCGATTATTGTTGCATTAGACCCGTCGATCTTGACTCCGGCAAAATTACTAATCAATAAAGGCCTTACTTTTTGCGGATCACCCAGTATCAGGCCCAGGCAATCCTGCCAAAGGTCGCGCCAACCGCGGCCGCCTTTACCATAATCATGGTCCGGCAGGAATGAACAACCGAAAATCTTTCTTAATGTCGGCTGGATATTCACCCAGCGTAACCAATTATCAAAATCTCTGTTAGCCGTTACAGCGTTTATCTTACGGCTTAGCTTACTCCAGGAATCTTTTGTTTCCGCCCAAGCAGCAGCAACTTTCGCCGGCCGGTTAAATTTAGAAATTATTTTGTTTATTTCCGCTGTATCCCGGGCTATACCCATAACTACCGTATAGGTTCTTGACTGTTGCGGCTTTAAACTGATCTGTTTAAAACTTAAACCGCCCATCGGTTCTTTACCCTGGATATTATTTAACTGCTCCGGGATATTCTTAAATACTGCTTCCGGGGCTTCCAGGTCTCCGGAATCACCGCAAAAAATTTCCTGTGTCGGATAAATCTTCTGCGCCGGCTTAAAAAACTGATCCCATCCTAAAACAAAATAATGGTCTTTATTGATTTTATGCCCGGCTTCATTAAATAAAAGGGTTGGTTTAGAGATTACTCCGAATTTATGCTTCGCCATCCGCTGTAATAAACTGGTAACATGGCGGTGATCGCGGATAGAATTAGCTCCCCGGCTGTACATCGGAATAGCCGCAGTAGGAATAAAGCTAATCTGCTTATTGGAAATATTGGAAAGCTTAACCTGCATTATTTCAATCGGCTCATTGCTCACCGGCACAAAAGAAAGAATTTCGGCTTTTAAACCTATAAATTTATTCTGCCGGATAATCTTTTGCCAAAGCAAACCCGCTTCCAAAAAAAAGCTATCCTGTTTGATTTGTTTAAGGTCCTTGGATACGCCGGTAGCTGACCAAATCTTTTGCGGATTAATATATACCCAGAAATTGCGCGTTGAACGCTGATTTACTAAATCAATACGCGAAACCGGAGATAAAAGAAAGGCATCGTGCCCGCTTTTAATATCTCCGTGTAAATCTGGCGTTACTGAAGACATTCAGCGTTCGTTACTAAGAGGCAAATAAAGATTCTTAAATTTATCCGCGCAGGCCGAAGAAAAATTACCGGAATTATCGGTAA
>JAQTRA010000041.1 GCA_028712045.1 Candidatus Omnitrophota bacterium
CTGCTAAACCGGTAACCAGGTTGGTTGCGCCCGGTCCGCTGGTTGCGAAACAAACACCCACTTTGCCGCTTGCACGTGCAAAACCTTGAGCAGCATGGATACCACCTTGCTCATGGCGAACTAATATATGTTCTAATTTATCGGCATAATCATAAAGAGCATCATAAATTGGCATGATTGCTCCTCCCGGATAACCGAAAATGGTGGTAACACCTTCTTCAATTAGTCCATTCAACAACACTTGAGAGCCTGTACCTTTAAATAAGGTTTTTGAGGTTTCTGCTTTCGCCCCGGTTTGTTGCATTGTTTCTTGTGCAGTTTCCATAGTTATGTTTTTGCGGTTCTATTATTCTTTAATTTTAAACCCTATTCTTTCTCTGTCTTTCCACTTTATCTGAGCAATTTTCTCGTCAATTAGGTTTTCCATGGCATCATAAAGTTCGTTGAGCTGAACATCATGTTCACCAATCCGTTCTTTAATCTCGGTTAATTGTTCGTTAATGTTGCCTTGTTTCAGCAATATTTTGCGCACATCAACAAAAGCCCGCATAATGGCAATATTCATGTTAATGGCTTTATCGCTATTTACAACGCCGCTTAACATGGCTACACCCTGCTCGGTAAAAGCGTACGGCAGCTTTCTGGTGCCACCCCAACTTGAAGTCACAAATTGTGACTTCAAGTTGGGGCGGTCCTTTATCACAATTTGTGAAGAAGCACTCTCATTAATCGCTTCTATTTGAAATTTTATACTTTCAAACTCTGCAGAAGTTAACTGAAACATAAAATCATCTGGAAAACGCTTAATATTCCTCTTTACCTGCTCATTTAATCTCTTAAGCTTAACTCCATAAAGCTTAGCTAGATCCCAATCCAACATCACTCTTTTCCCTCTTATCTCAGCAATCCTTGTAGCAATAACTTCTGCAGCAATTGTTTTAGACATATCTATCTCCTTTCTACGTCAATAGACGCAAAAGTAGACAAAATCTAACAGGAAATTCAAAGAAACCTAGAAGCGTCACCTAGTTTTCTTTAAACTCTTTTATTTTAAAAATTTAAACGCCGGATGTTTAACGATAAGCTTCAGAGCTTGCTTAAGTAAACTCTTGCCTGGCTCTTTGCGATGCCAGGGTGAAGCGCCTGAAGGATGAGGTAAAGGAATAAGATCAAATGAATGCCCATCGCAGGTTACTGCGAACTTCCTGCCGATGATCTGATCGAGCTTTTGCAGCGGAATAAACTGGGCAATCGCCAGTTTACCAACCGGAATAACCAAAGCTGGTTTTAAAATATCTAATTCGCGTTTAAGCCAGGCAGAACAATTTAATACTTCCCGCGGAGACGGCACCCGATCCCCGCCTGTAGGATTTTTCCCGGGAAAACAGCGGCACACTGCCGCCATATAGATAGAAGCGCGAAATTGTTCTTCGCTTATTCCTGCGGCTGTATTAAACCAACGGAAAAGAGTCTTCCCTGCGGTCCAGGCAAATGGCCGGCCCAGTTTAGGCTCTTTATCCCCTGGCGCCTGGCCCACCAACAAAATTTTACTTACTACCGGGCCACCACTAACCACCGGTGGATGCATTTGCCGGCACTTCCGGCACTGCCGCAGTTTTTTAACATGCATGGTGAGTTTTCTAACGATATCTTTTTTATTTCCGCTAATCTTTACCATTACTCGTTTGCTGATAATTCCTCTAAATACTCCCAGCGCTGGTAGGCCTTCTCAAGCTCCTGCGATAAAAATTCTGACCTGGCTTTGGTTTTAGCGATTTCCGCGGCATTTTTCTCGTAAAAATTAAAATCCGCTAAAAGAATGTATATTTGTTCCTGTTCCGCTTCTATTTTCTCAATTACTGAGGCAAGGTTATCAAGTTCACGCTGCTCTTTAGCGGTAAGTTTACGCGCGACTACAGGTTTTTTGGGCCGAATGATTTCTTTTGTTGGTTTTGCTTTTACCAAAACCGGCGCATCAGATTTTCGCTGGCTTAACCAATCATCATAACCACCGGCATACTCATTAATGACGCCATCACCTTCTAAAACCATAGTCGAGGTTACCACATTATTCAAAAAAGCCCGGTCATGACTAACTAAAAGCAGTGTGCCCGGATACTCCAGCAATAATTCTTCCAACAGTTCCAAAGTCTCAATATCCAGATCATTAGTCGGCTCATCCATAACTAAAACATTCGAAGGCTTAGAAAATAACCGCGCCAGGAAAAGACGGTTGCGTTCTCCACCCGAAAGAACCTTGATCGGTGTGCGCGCCCGATCCGGAGTAAAAAGAAAATCCTGCAAATATCCGATGATATGCTTTGGCTTTCCGTTGATTATTATGGTATCAGATTCTCCGTTAACATTCTCGGCCACAGTAGCCTCTTCATCTAATTGTTCGCGCAGCTGGTCATAATAAGCGATCTGCAGATTAGTTCCCAAAACCACCTTGCCTTTTTGCGGCGCAAGTTTACCCAACAAGAGACGCAACAAAGTTGTCTTGCCGCTGCCATTAGGACCGATCACGCCGATTTTATCACCCCGCATTATTTGCGTGGTAAAATCCTTAACCAAACATTTTTCCCCATACCCAAAACTCAGCTGCGAGATCTTCACCACCCGATGTCCCGAAGGATCAGCTTTCTGCGCCCGCATACGCACCTGGCCCATTGCCTTACGCTGCGTCTTTTTTTCTTCCCGCAAACGCTCCAGCGCCTTAACCCGGCCTTCGTTACGACATCTGCGCGCCTTGACCCCCTTACGAATCCAGATCTCTTCATCCGCTAATTTTTTATCAAAATGGCCCCACCGCGCTTCATCAATATCCATTGCTGCTTGTTTACGTTCCAGGAAAGTCTTATAATCACATGGCCAACTATATATTTGTCCACGGTCAAGCTCAATAATTCTAGTCGCTAAACGCGTCATAAACATACGATCATGCGTTACAAAAAAAACCGTGCCGGAGTAATTAAGCAAAAATCCTTCCAGCCAAAGCATGGAGTCAATATCCAAATGATTAGTCGGCTCATCCAGCAATAAAGCCTCCGGCTTAAGCACCAGTGCTCTGGCCAAAAGCGTCCGGCGTTTTTGTCCGCCGGATAACTTGGAAAAATCACTATCCGGATCAAGTTTCATTTTGGCGATAACTTCTTCCACCTGATTATTCACATCCCAGCTGTCAGTATGGTCAAGCTTATCCTGCAACACATCAAGTTGCTTTAATAATTGCGGGGTATGCTGTGTTTGTAGGCGATGCGTAAGATGATGATGTTGGCTTAATAGTTCGCCGCGTGAGCCCAAACCCGAAAGAACAATATCAAAAACACTCCCGGTAATATCCACCGGCACTTCCTGCGGCAGATAAGCAACCTGAATTCCTTTTTGCGTAATCACATTGCCGCTGTCAACTTCCTGCTGGCCAGTCATCACCCGCATTAAAGTAGTTTTCCCCGCGCCATTACGGCCAAGCAAAGCAATACGCTCCCCAGTCTCCAATTGCAAATTTAAGCAATCAAAAATAAGCGGCCCGCTAAACGCAAGATTAACTTCCTGTAAACTAATTAACGCCATTTTATAATCAACCTTTTTTTAATTATTCCCATTCTTCTTCCACTGCGCTACATCATCGGAAAACTGACTCGGAATATTATTGCGCCTGATTATATCCTGCGTGATCTTATCGATATCCTTACATGTGAGAATCATCTTCTCTTTATATTCATCCTCAAAAACAATATTATCTCCCTGCGTTTTCTCGATCAGCCCGACAAATTGTTTAAACGAATCAAACTCCTGGCCATTGACTTTAGTAATTATTTCATATCCACGGTCATGATAACCGATGTTAATTTCATCGGGAAGAACTTTTAAAAGGACAACCATCTCTTTTTTACGTTTCTCGTTCAAACTACCTAAGCCCACATTATAATAAATAAAAGACAATGGTGGTAAATTGTCATTATCGCCCAATAAATTAATTAAATCCGTACTTAATACTGTAAAAATTAGACCCCCATAAATATAAAACGATGGTTTCTGGGAATAATTCGCGATCTTCACCAGATCTGAAATGGGTTTTAGCGAAACTTTAACAATACTTACTTTACTTTTGCGCAGGATTTTCAATACAGCTATATCGCCGATTTTTTGCATGTTAATCAGGTGCGGCATATCTAAACGCTCATTATTCCTAAAGGAAAATGTGGCATCATCACTAATCGCAACGCCATTTACCTCAAGGATTATATCTCCCTCTTCCAGGAGGCCATCCGCAGAAGAAAAAGGCACTATACTAGTCACTAAAACTCCTCCCACACCATCGGAAACACCATAATGCTTGCGTAAAGCTTTGTTCTCGGTATTACTGAAATGGACGCCTAAATAAGGGAAACCCGCATATTGGTCACCTAAAGAATCCTGCAAAAAATGATTAATGATCGGCGTAGGAATTATATAACCGATATTCTGGCTATCAGAGATTAATTGCATCACGATCCCCACGATCTTGCCGTTATTAATTGCCGGGCCGCCGCTGTTACCGGGATTAATGGCAGCGTCAATCTGTACTGCTAATAAACTTCGATTGCTGTTGATGTAACCAATGTTTTCTATACGCGAAACCACGCCCTGAGTAATAGAAAGCTTGTCGCCTCCCATCGGAAAGCCAACTACAGTTACCTTATCCTGGAGTTCAGGCAACTCTCCGATTTCTAAAGGCAAAACTCCTTTAAAGAATTCAGGATCTTCCACGCGCAAGGTTGCCAAATCACAATCATTTCCCACCGTCTCAACTTTGGCAATATACTTTTTTTGGCTAGACTCCCTGCGTACCTGTATAAAAGTATTCTGATTCACGACATGGGCATTAGTCAAAATACGATTGCCCTGGATAACGCATCCGGAACCGGTTATTTCCTGGACACCTCGAGATTGCCAGGGATTGGCATAATCTATGGTATTGCGGGTTGCAAAAATCTTGACCACAGAATCAGTTTTAAAATCCGCAGCGGTGGCTGGGACTAACAAAGCCTTAACGAAGAAAAACATAAACCCAAAAATTATCAATCCTTCTCTTGCTATTATCCGCTTAATCTTCTTATTCATTATTCCTCCGTACAACTATTAATTATTTTTTATTCATTTAGACATAGACATAATTTTGTTAGTTATTTGTAAGGCAATTCTTTGACTTTTTTAAATTGCTCTAAGAAATTATCTCTTGAGACAATCGGCCTTCTTATTCTTTTTTCCAACCGTTTTCTGGCATTACCGGCAATATCTCCTCCAGCTTTGGCATCGGATTTAAGCTTTGGCACACCTTGTGAATCTTCAGTGCGGTGAATTTCGGTAGTTGACCTTTCTCCAAGCATGGTAAAAATAAGCTCAAAATCATCCATGTGATCACGCAAGTTTTCGCGTTTTAACCGTTTTATCTTCTTATACTGATTAGGTGTAATCCCAAAGGTAGCTTTTGAGATTTCTGCCGTTAAAATTTCATAATCCTTTTTCTCTTGTGCCCCGCGTTTTTGCCATTCATCCGTAAGTTCTTCACGGATAGCAATACCCCGCATCCTTTTCTCAATCCAATCATCAGGATAACCTTTAAGCTTGTAAAGCATCCTTGTTCTTTTTGTAGCAAGCTCAGGATTTTCAATTTCTTGAATACGTTCATAGCCAACTTTAGCTAACCAACGTTTAAATGGCTCTGCTTTGGGCGATGGAATCGACTGAATGATACGAAAGATGCCCTCCGTGTCAGAGCAATCGGTTTCATAAAACTTCCCATCAGAGGACTTTAATTTCAGTTGTCGACAAATTGTCGACAACTCAATTTTACTATCATTTTTTTCTCTTATTTTCATTTTAAACCAATAATCACGGGGGTTAACGCTATCTGTCAAAGCTTCAATCACATCCACAACTGAAAACCACCACTTATTCTTATGAATAGTTCTCCGTACCTTCTTACCTTTAAATATCGCTATCTTCGTATCCATACTCTCCTCCTTTTCCTGCGTTATCGTTACTTTCTTCCTACTACAATTGACGCAGAAAAGGTTAAAATCTAACTAAATTATTTTATCTTTCTGTATTTATTTTAGACGGAAACAACTAAAAGACTTAACAAAAAACTGATAATACTAAAAAGAATATAACCCCAGAAAGCCGGCCCAAAACCTGTGATCACAAAGCCTTTGACGATCTTAGAGACCAGAAGAAAAAGAGCTCCGTTGATAAAAAGGGTGAACAACCCTAAGGTAATGATATTGATCGGCAGCGTGATCAGAATAATCAAAGGCCTTAAAAAAGCATTAATAATCCCCAGGACTAAAGCGATCACCAGAACAGTAGCAGTGCTTGAAACCTCGATGCCTTTTACAATGTGAGCAACAATAAAAATCGACAGCGCGCTAATCCCCCATCTTACTAAGAAATGCGTCATCTGAGCTCCTCCTTTTTATTTTAACTCACTGGTTACGTCAATGACTTGCTGCTGCTTATTATCTATTGCCAGGGATTTTTGCACAACTCCCGGCTCAAGGCTGAATTTCTTTAACTCCACCTTTTTCCAAGCGGTATTCTCATAAGTTTTATAATACAGAATAAGGTTCGTCAAATCTTTGATCACCACCCATTGAGCATATCCTTCCATATAAATAAGAGGGGCAGGATTTTCTTTAATCGCGCCCTTAGGAATATCCACAATGTTTAAAAGATGCTCTGCCAGATTTACTGCCTCAGTTGCGTCATTTACAGGTAAAGCCGCATCCAAAGAAAACGCAACACGCACAAATCTCGACGGAGGAGTCCAGTCACCGGGCAAACCAAGCAAACCGCTGCCCACGCCGGTTGGCTCTAATTTTATGCCATTAAGCAGCTTATCTTTCCGGTCATGCGCATTTAAATTTATATAATTTCTCAAATTATTAATCTGCCATTCAAAATCCGGGCGGTTAGTCATAACTCCAAGTGGATTATCATAAACCTTTACTTGCCCATCAATAAACTCGATTACCAGATTCTTCCCAGCGGCATCATGCACAGCAATATGCATATCTAGACTGCCATTGGCTTCTTTTAAACTCCTACCTGCGACGTTTACCTTAGGCAAAGCTTCTTTTAATTCTTCCACAGTCGCGAAATTTCCCATGATCCAGGAACCGATATCACTGATAGCAACGAATTTACCCGGCAGAGCCGGCTGATATTTTGCGCCTGTAAACATTAACGCGTCAAAAGCCAGGCCCTTTTCATTAAAACCCTCTACATAGCAATTTTTAAGATTGTAGGCATCTATCCCTAAGAAACCATATTTATTCGTCCAGGTTATCCCCTTAACGCCTTTATCATCGATGCTAACAAACTGCTCCTCGCGAGGCACAATAACAACATTAGAATGCAGATCAACCGGAAATTCCATAGAACGGCCGATAACCACAGTATTATCTTTGGCCTTAATTTGAAAATCTGTACAGGCAAAAGATAGATTAACCGCTAAAGCCAAAAATAAAACTATCACAATTAAAACAACTCTACGCTTACCGATCATTTTTCCTCCTCCAGCTTTTCAATACACTCATCTACGTTTTTAACAAAAATAACCAACTCATCACAACAAGAAATATTGCGCTTACTTCGCGTTTTTTCGCTCAATACCGGTTCTTTTTTTAAACAGGCCAAAGCCGGCTTCCAAAAATCACCTAACATAATTATCGGCTTAGGATCAATTAATCCTTTATTTAGATGTTCAAGTACTGCGGATAACTCTAACAATGTTCCAGTGCCACCCGGCAGAACAATAAAAACATCTGCTTTCTTAAGCATAATATCAATGCGCTCAAACAGGGTATCCGCAACAATCTCTTCATCAATGAATGCATTTGCGTTTTTATATATCGGCTTCTCCCATTTATACCAAGTTACGCCAATAGTCTTACCCCCGACAGATTTGGCCCCGCGCGAAATATCCTCCATCGTCCCACCAAAACCTCCAGACATTACGGTTGCGCCTTCCTGAGCCAGCAATTTCCCCAGCCGGACAATCTCTTCCTTTTCTTTTTTACTTAAATCTTTATAGCTACCGAAAATACATACTTTCTTAATCATAATCCGTAATCCTTACCTACTCCACAC
>JAQTRA010000042.1 GCA_028712045.1 Candidatus Omnitrophota bacterium
GGCATCGCGCATCAGATAAACACCCGGGGATTCGTCAGCAGATAAAATCTTTTCTTTTAATATTTTTCGGTTGTCCATGAAGGGGCCTTGGTATTTTTTTTAATCAACCAATTTATAAGTTCCTTAAGCTCAGTTACGCCGAAGATAAAACAAAAAATAATATAAGAAAGCAGGCCGCAAAATAACGCTAAGGCAAAATTTAACGCGCGGTTAACTAAAAAGCACACCGCGGCCATGCACACCGCGGCCATTAGCATCCGTAAAAAAGCCGGGAATATCTTTTGTTCTCCAAACCCTCCCAGCTTGCGCCAAAGAATAAAAAACAAGAAAAAAAACGAAATTATCCCGGAAATAGAAGTGGCTAAAGCCAAACCTCCAATCTTAAGCGGGAACATCAAAATCGCGTTCAGCACGATATTCATAATTAAAACCAGAAAAGCAATCTTAGTCGGGGTAACTGTATCTTTTAGCGCGAAAAAACAGGATTGTAATATCTTCGTACCGGCGTAAGCCGACAAACCAATACTATAATAAAACAAGGCATTAGAGGTAAGCAACCCGCTAGCTAGGTCAAATTTTCCGCCGCCAAAAAGAGTAAAAACTAATTTATCCGCTAAAACCATAAAAATTACCGTTGCCGGAAGCATTACAAAAAAAACTATTCTTAAGCCCCAGGAAAGTGTAGATTTAAGATTATCCTGATTCTCCTCTAATACTTGCGTGGAAAAAGTAGGCAAAATTGCCTGGGCCAGGGAATTACTAAAAATGCCGATGGGAAACTGAATCAGCCGATATGAAAAATAGAGCACCGCTACCCCGCCATCTCCCACAATTGCTGCTAATGAACCAAAAATTGAATCCACAAAGTTATTTAACTGATAAATACTGGAACTGGCCAGGCGCGGCAACATTAATTTGCCAACCTGAACTGCTCCGGGATGCTTGAAATGCATCGCTAGTTTAGCCCGAAATCCTTTTTTATATAAAACCGGGACCTGGACGGCCAACTGTAGGGCGCCGCCGACTAAAATACCCGTAGCCAACCCTTTGGTCCCTTCTCCAAAAAGCAAGGCAAAAACAATTATCGAAATATTCAACAGGCAGGGGGCAAATGCGGAAACCGCGAAATTTTTTAAAGAGTTTAAAATAGCCATGGCATAAGCCGCCAGGCCGATAAGTAAAATATAGGGAAAAATAATCCGGGTTAAGTTAATCGTAGCTTCCAATTTTTCCGGAGAGCTCATAAAACCCGGCGCAATCAAACGCACCAGCAAAGGGGCAAAAATTACCCCAAAAATAGTTATCGCGCTTAGAATAACTACCAGCAAATTAAGCAAAACATTAGCCAGTTCCCAGAATTCTTCTTTTGAGCGTTTAACGCTATATTCGGTTAAAACCGGGACAATCGCCGCATTGGCTGCGCCCTCTCCGACTAAATCGCGAAACAGGTTGGGGATGCGAAAAGCAATTACAAAGGCCTGGGCGTAAATATAAACGCCGAACAAACGGGCAATAATTACATCCCGGATAAACCCTAAGATGCGCGAAACCAGGGTAGCTGAGCCGATAAGCGTTGCCCAGCGGGCAACTGCCTGGTTTTGGCTTTTTAAGTGATATTTGTTTGTTGACATGAGTGGTGAATTATGCTTTAATGTTTAAGTTCAAAAAATAAGGAGAATATATGCCTAGACGCAGAACATCATTAAAAAGTAACCGAGTTAACAAAAGAAAACATACCCGTAATCTCAAGGTTAAGGTCACGCTTAAGAAAGCCATCAAGAAATTCCAGGAACTGCTTTCTGAAAAAAAGAGTGATGAAGCAAAAAAATTTATTACTAAAGTGTTTTCTCAGCTAGACAAAGCAGCTAAGAAAAGCATTATCCATCCGGCTACCGCTAACCGCAGAAAATCCCGTTTAATGCGGCGTTTAAACAAGTCCGCATAAATTAACCACTAATTTTTCCAGGGCAAAGGCAGGCTTTAGCCTGCCTGTTTTTATTTCGATATCACAGGCTAAAAGAAGCTTGAGTTTCTTCTTAGCTTCAAGCGTTTGAATATTTTGCCTTTCCCAGGCATAACGCAGGCCGCCTAATACCTTCTCCGCAGGCTCTCCATTACTCAATAGTTGATTGAGCATACGCAAAGCCAGATCTGCTTTTTTTAACTCAATCTGACGGCTTAAAGCAAATGAATCCGGATTGATTGCTTGCTGAAAACGGATAACTTTGGCCTGAGCAGACATTTTTTTAATAAATTCATCTTTATAGTCATAATGCTCAAAATCCAAAACTAAAACCAATGCCGGAAGCGGCTGCAAAGAATAGTTAAGCAAAAAATCCCGGGATTGTTCATCCAGGGATTGCGCATCTTTAATGATAATAATGCGCTTAGCGCTTTTTAACGGAAGGGATAAAAACTTTTCCTGGATCGCTTTTAAATTGATCTCTTTGGAATAGAGTATATCTAAATTAAAATCTCGAAGTTCCTGGGGAAGGAATTCCTGCTTTATCTTGTTAAGCTGGATTTCTTTGGCTTGGGGATCAGCACCGATAAGTAAATAAACCATATTACCATGACTCAACTGTGCGCTCGACAATACGACGCGTCAAATCATCTATCGCATTAGTTACCGCTACGTCTTCGGATACCTTAATCACATTATCAGAAGCGATACTGGTAAAATAAGAATAATTACCGTTAAAATTATTCTCCTGCCAAAGTAATTTATTCTCTTTGGCATCCCAAAGGCTTAAATTCACATAAATATTGATACGGTATTCACTAACATCATCACTATCCGCGTTATAAGTTAAAGGGTCTTTACGATATTCAATTAACTCCCCCTTAAGTATCAGATCCGCCTTCTCTTCTTTAACCGGCTTAAGGTTGCCATCAAAAAGATACTGGTTAATCACCTTTTTGGTAATATTAGTTTCCAGCATCGGCCGGTAAATCCGGTATTTACTGGCAGAATAACTTTCCTGAGTTATATCAACTTTATTTAAAAATGGCGTTATGTAAATTGTGCTGTATTTTCCGGAAAGCATGGAGCGCGTGGTGTAACCGCAGCCAATTAAAACAGAGGCAAGTAAAAAACATACAGTAGTCAAAGATAAGAAAAAACTAATTCTTCTTTTCATTTTTACGCTCCATTATCTGTAATCTCGCCGCAGCTTGGCTGGCCCAGGGGCTTTCCGGGTAATTGTTGATTATATCGTTATAATAGATCTTAGCCGAATCTAAGGCAAGTTGTTTTTCGTAGAAACGGGCAATTTCATAGCTGGCCTCGGCTTCTTTTTCTCTGATTTGTCCGATATTTTTCTCGGCATCCAGCGAAAGCACTGCATCCGGATGTTCTTTGACAAAAGCCTCAAACTTTTCTTTAGCTTCCTGGGCTGAACCCTGATCATAAGCAGAGCCTTTAGATAAACTTGCCCGGCAGGAAGCAATCTGAAATTTTGCCGCATCTGCCCACTCACTATCCGGATAACGGGAGATCACCTTATTAAACTCCTCCTCGGCTTCGTAATAACGCAATAAAGCCTTTAAAACTAAACCTAATTTATATTGGGCCTTGGCAGCTAAGGGGCCATAAGTAGAATTTTCTACTACTTTACCGAATATTTCAATTGCCGGATTATCCACGGGCAAAGTTACACCAAGAACTTTGCGTTTCTCTCCGGCCATAAACTTCTCCGCAATCTTATACTCCCGCTCAATAGCCTCCTGAATGCGCTCGCTAAAAGGATATTTATCGATCATCATCTGGTAGGCCTGATAAGCTTCATAGAATTTCCCCTGCTGCTCTTCAGTTAAGCCCAGATAATACTGGCCTTCGGCGGCCTCAGCGGATTTGGGATAGGCCTTTAGCAATTTACGAAATTCACGTTTAGCCTCTTCAAATTTATTAATATCATAGAATGATTTAGCATAGTCAAACTGCTCCTTAGGATTCTCTTTAGGCAAGTTTTTAGGATTGATCCATTTGCCAGTTTTAGGAGTCCAGATCCAATAGGAGTAAGCCGGCTGAAGCCCAAGAAAAGAAATTATTAACAAGCTTAAAATTATACGTTTCATAATATTATGAATTTAGCATAGCCGACTGGCTTTGTCAAAGGTAAAGATAGGCAAAGGGGATCCGGATAACTGCCGCGTTTATATTCAAAAGCAGGGTTATCAGCAGGCTGATGGTTATACTGGAAAATTGCGCTAAGGCAGGGAAAAACACTCCGGATAAGACTAAAACAAAACCGGATAAAGTAATCAAAGTAGCCAGCGGCACAATCAGCAGATTAGCTAAAACTGTTACCGGCGTGATAATACGAAAATTATAAGCGATAATCCCCATTGTCCCCAACCAGGCAGAGCAAGAAACTGCCAACCCTTCAGCAAAAAATCTTAATACTTTACTGCGGTAATTTTTAATGCGTAAAAATGTTGCTAGTTTTGGATAAAAATACACAATGGCCAGCACGCTGCTAAAAGACAGCTGAAAACCAATATCAAAAAGCTGCCGGGGGTTAATAATCAGAATAAATAAAGCAGCGCAAGCTAAAGAATTATACATATCCGGTTTTCTTTTAAAAAGATGCGCCAGCAAAAAAATTATCCCCATAACTGTGGCCCGCAGGACCGGATTAGTCGAGCCGGTAACCAGGCAATAAATTAAAAGGCAAACCGCTACCAGAATAATCCGCGCGCTGCGCCGGATACGTAAAATTTTAAATAACAAATTAACCACAAAAGCAACAATACCAACATTAAAACCGCTCACCACTAAAATATGCACTGTGCCGGATTTTATCATGGCGTTATTTATTAGCCAGGGCACCCCGCGCTTTTGGCCTAAAACCATAGCGGAAAGCAGGCCCGAGGGTAAATCCGCAAGATACCGGCTGATAATTTTTTCGATTTTCTGGCGTAACCAAAAGGAAAAACCAATTAATTTTCCTCCGGCATTCTTATGTTGAGGGATAATTTGCAGGCTATTTTTTATATGCATCGTCAGATAAATTCCCTGACGCCTAAGATAATCCCGATAGGTGCTGCGGCTATTTTTAAATACCGCAGGCTTTGATAATTTGCCGGTTAAAACCAGCTGATCTCCGTAATTTACTGGCTGCGGAAAATCTAAATTAACCAGCACTTGGCCATAACTGCGCCATTTTAAATCTTCAGCTTGCAGATCCTGAACGCGGAAAATAAACGAAGTACTGGTTGGCGATATTTGCGGGAGGCTATCAACAAACCCGCTTAAGTTGTAGATACGGTAGTCTTTATAACTTACAAATTTGCTAATGTGGCCGGCGCCCAGCCCAAAGGAGTTCTTCAGGTTATAGCCTCCTAAAAATAAAACTAATAAAAACAGTAAAATCAGAAATTGGCGCTGCTTTCTCAAACTGAAACAGCAGGAAGCAAAAATAAATAACCCCAAACCAAAAATTAACCAGGCATTAACCCAAATTATATTAACCAGGATGATCCCTAAGCAATAAAATACCGTCAATACTGCCAGCGGCCTTTTCATTCTACGAAGAAAATCCCCTTTAGTTTCTCAAAACGTTTTTCGCCGATTCCCTTAACTTCTTTTAGGCTGTCCAGATTAGCAAATGCCCCATGTTCTAACCGGTAAACAATAATAAGTTGCGCGGTTTTTTGCGGAAGGCACCTGGTTTTGAGCAGGTCTTCTAAGGATATTTTATTTAAATTAAGCCTGGCTAAACTTACCTGCGGAGAAATAATTTTTCTTATTGGAAAATTTAATTTAGCCAGAAAATTGATAAATACCCCAAGGAAACCAATCGCCAGGATAAATAAGATCACTTTTTTCTCTTCTTGGGTAAAATTAGGCATTCTTCCCTCCTCTTAACCCAATAGACGCTAAATTAACCGAAATCTAACTATAAAAAGCCGAATTGTATTCTCTATTTTTATGGTGTATACTCTCTTTATGGGCGAAAAAATCCTCATCATTGATGATGATTACAATATCGTCAAAAAAAGTAAGGAAGAATTGCTCAAGGCAGGCTTCTCAGTCGTAGTTGCTTACAGTGCTAAAGAAGGGATTGAAAAAGTAAAGGAAGAAAAACCCGATTGTATTCTTTTAGACTTAGTTTTACCGGATGAAAGTGGTTTTAAAGTTGCCCAAGATATCCGATCCCTCCCGGAGTTCAAAGATATCCCCATTATCGCTACAAGTTTAAAACACGAAGAAGTGGATAAGCATATCGCTGCCAAAAGCGGAATCACCGTCTACGTAGAAAAACCCATCGATTACCAAAGATTACTCTTCGACATCAAAGACACTTTAAAGGGGACGTCCTCCTAGGGGACACCCTACTTAACATGAAACTCTTTGCCCAATATATTTTCATACGGCCTCTCCTGTAAAACATAATTAACATACGCTTCCCTACGCTCCCCATCTGTATTCGCTAAATCTAAATACAAAGGATTCAATTGTTTAATTATGCCATTCTGTTCTCCTTTAGAATATAATAAATAACTGCTCCAGCGATATTTAGAAAGGTCTGATACTATTTTTGCCCGCAAAGGATTCCTTTCAATATATCGGCCACATTCTAAAAGATAGGCATCGTTATCGATTAACTTACTTCTATATCGATTCTGAAAAATAAACCCTACCGAAAGATATTTCTTCCTAAAATAACCAGCATACCCTTGTAAAACTGCTTGCATAAACTTGGGTAAATCCGCTGCACTTATAGCTTTAATCAACAGATGAATATGGTTTACCATAAAACAATAATGAAAAATTGAAATTTTGAATCTCGGCAAATTAGCACATACAATATCAGAAAAATATTGATAATCTGTTTCATCGCTAAATAACCTTCTGCAATCAATTCCCCTGGTTACAACATGATAATATTCATCATCAATCAACCTCCGCGCAGCTCTTGGCATAAGAAAACCCTCCTTTTACTACAATTGACGCAAAAAAAGGGTAAATCTAACAATTATTTTAATGGAAGGGTGTCCCTCAGGAGGACGTCCCCATTAGCATTAGATGACGATGTTGACGAGTTTGCGCGGGACAACGATAAATTTTTTCGGGGGCTTGTTTCCTAACCAGGCGGATAATTTTTGATCCTTAAGCACTAATTCTTTAAGCGAACTTTCAGAGATATCCAGCGGGACTTCGATTTTACTGCGGACTTTACCATTTACCTGAATCACCAGCTCTACATTTTCTTCCACTAAAAGCTGCGCATCATATTTCGGCCAGCTGGCCTTAAAAATACTCTCTTTATTACCTAAAATCTGCCACAACTCTTCAGCAAAATGCGGGGCAATCGGGCTAAGCATGATCACCAGCTTAGCAAAAACATCTTTATCCGCCCCATACTGATAAATTACATTAGTCAGCTCCATCAGGCTGGCAATAGCCGTATTAAATTTAAACGCGCTAAAATCTTCACTGACTTTTTTAATCGCTTTATGCAAATTTTTTACTACTTCATCTTCAGCCTTGGGTTTAAGATTTTCATGAATTCGCCAAACTCGATTTAAAAATTTACTCGCTCCCTCTAACCCGCGCTGATCCCACTCCAGTTCTGTCTCCGGCGGCGCCGCAAAAAGGATAAATAACCTTAAAGCATCCGCACCATAATCCTTGATCATTGAATCCGGATCAACGGTATTACCTTTAGATTTTGACATAACTTCGCCGTCTTTTAAAACCATCCCCTGCGTAAGCAGGCGGTCAAACGGCTCAGAAAAATCAATCATCCCTAAATCCTGAAAAAATTTAGTAAAAAAACGCGAATATAATAAATGCAAAATAGCATGCTCGATCCCGCCGATATATTGGTCAACGCGCATCCAATATTTCGCTTCCGCAACATCAAAAGCAGCTTCGGTAAATTTTGGCGAACAAAATCTTAAAAAATACCAGGAAGAATCAAAAAACGTCGCCATGGTATCAGTTTCCCGTTTGGCCGGCCCCAAACATTTCGGGCATTTTACTTCCACAAATTCTTTGACTTTACCTAAAGGGCTCCCGCCTTCTCCGG